>DATIVB010000566.1:0-3487 GCA_035466375.1 Chondromyces sp. | reverse complement strand
CAGGGGGGCCTGGAGACGGAGCGTGAGCGGTTGGTCGCCGAGGCGGGTGTCCTGCCGCACCGACTCGTCGACCACCGTCCCGTCGGCGCGGCTGGCCTGCAGCCGGACGAGGTAGACCTCGGTCCACAGGTGGAGCCGCAGCTCGCGCAGCGGACGCGGGCCCGGGAAGTGGAGCTCGAGCCGGGTGGGGTTGGCGTCGAGGGTGCGGGCGAGGGAGCGGAGATCGCCGTCGAAGGCGTCGCCGATGCCTCCCATGTCGAGGCGGGGGTGGCGGACCCGGACCTCGGCGCCGTCGATGAGCACCCTGCCCTCCACCAGCTGCTGCCGCTGCAGGCGCTCGACCTCAAACAACCGGTACGACTCCGGGCTGTAGGCGAGCCGCGTGATGTAGAAGCCGGGGCCGCCGGCGGGGTTCGGGATCACGGTCCACCCTTTGCGGACCCACAGCTTCGGGCTCTCCTGCGCGCGCGCGAACTCCTCCGGGGTGAGCACGAAGGAGGTGTTCGGCCCGACCTCCGCCCGGTGCTCGCGGAGCACGTCGTCGAGGACGCCCCAGCCGATCCGGGGCCGCTCCTCTGGCGACAGGAAGAACTCGCCGAAGGCATTGGTGTTGTTGGCCCACAGGTGCGAGATGACGACGCGCTCCTCGGGGTCGGCCGCAAGGCGCCGGCGCACCTCGGCGAAGAGCTCCCTCGCCCCCCACTGCATGCCGTGCATGCCGTAGTCGGTGAACCACCGCGGGCCATGGACCAGGGCGTCGCGGGTCATCGCGAGGGTCGCTGCCGCGAGACCGATGCCGACGACCGCGGCCAGCGCCCTCTCGGGCACAGCGCGTGCGAGCCAGCCCCGCAGCCGGTCGAGGCCGACGGTGGCGAGGACGGTCGCCGGCACCACCATCGCCAGCACGCGGGTGATGCGGAGGGAGACCAGCGCGGCCGAGAAGGGCGCGGCCAGGACCGCGATCAGCACCAGCCGGTGCGGCGCCGAACGGGGCGAGCGGACGAACGAGACGCCGAGGCCGATCAGCACCAAGGGCGCGAGCCACAGCGGCAGGTGTGGCGAGCCGAGCATGCGGTGGCGGTCGAGCTCGTCTGTGTCCTCGACGAACCAGTAGCCGGGGCTCAGACCGCGCAGGTAGGTGCGGGCGAAGGTCCCGAGCTTGGCGGCGGTCGGCCGGTCCTCCGTCCAGTACGAGTGCAGGTCCTCGAGGTGGAGGTCCATCATCTCCGGATGGAGCACGTAGCGGAACCGCAGGTACGGCGCGGCGAGCAGCACCAGCACCACCAGCGCCGCCGCCGAGGCCGCGCGGTGGCGGGTGAGGACGCGCCGGTGGTGGGGCCAATCGACCACCAGCCGCAGGAGGCAGGTGACGAACATGACGCCCTGGCCGTTGGAGTAGCTGTAGAAGGTCGCCGCGCCGCAGACGGCGGCGGCCGGGAGCCACCACGCCGAGACCTCCCGGTACAGCAGGTAGGCGAGCGCGAAGGTGGCGTAGAAGCCGACCATCATGGCGGTCTCGAAGGCGGTGCGCGAGTGCAGGAACCACGCCGGCAGTGCCGCCATGACCAGACCGCCGGCCCACCACAGCCGGACTCCGTAGAACCACTTCAATGCCAGCATCAGCGCCGCCGCGCCGAGCGCGCCGACCATCACCGAGGTCGCGCGGACCACGAACACGGTCTTGCCGAAGAGCGTCACCGGCAGCGCGTGCACCCAGACCGACAGTCCGAGGTTGAAGACGCGGACGTTGCGGAAGTAGGCCGGGGCGAAGTTGCCGTCCTCGTCGTGCAGGCCGTTCTCGACGAGGGCGTGCGCGAGGTTGGCCTGCTGGGCCTCGTCGCAGAAGAAGTAGATCGGGAAGTCCTCGAGGGCCCACAGGCGGGTCGCGAGGTAGAAGAGCAGCACCGCCGCCAGCAGCAGCCAGTCGCGGCGGTTCAGATGGAACCGCGACCGGCCGTCGTGGGCCGCCTCGCGGTCGGGCACGGGCACGGGATCCGGCATCCCTCCGAGTATATCGGCCGCGTCAGCCGTCCGGCAGCAGCAGCAGGACGCCGATGGCCAGCAGCGCCGCGCTCACCATGCGCCGGAAGGCCGCCTCGCCCAGCTCGAGGTGGATGCGGTTGCCGATCACCGCGCCGCAGATCACCGCCGGCAGGACCGCCAGCGCGGACCACAGCCGGACCGGGGTGATGAGGCCGAAGGCGGCGTACGAGGGGACGCGGACTGCCGTCATGAGGAGGAAGATCGCCATCAGGTGGCCGCGGAATGCGGCCTTGGGGAGGCCGCCGAGCTGGTAGTAGAGCACCAGCGGCGGCCCGCCGGTGCCGAAGAGCCCGGTCAGCAACCCCGACAGGAGGCCGACCGGAGGCGCGGTCCAGCCCGGCCAGGAGCGGGCCCGGGGTGCGGGCGCCACCAGGAAGGCGGCGCCCACCGCCACCAGGAAGCCCCCCAGCCCTGTCAGCAGTACCTCCGGCCGCCCCCAGCGCAGCAGCCAGGTGCCGATCGGGATGCCGACCGCGATGGCGGCGAAGAGCAGCAGCACGCCGCGCCACGAGATGTCGCGCCGCGAGCGGATCACCACCCACAGCTCGGCCGGCAGGTTGACGAGGAGCAGCACGACGACGACGTCGCGCAGCTCCGGCAGCAGCAGGGCGAGGGCGCCCACCGCGATCAGGCCGGCCCCGAAGCCGAGCAGCACGTAGACCGCCTCGGCGAGAGCGAGCACGAGGCAGACGAGGAGGAACTGGGGCACGGAGGCGAAGACGGTCTCGAAGCCCGGCATCGGCGGGCAGTGTACACTTCCGGCGCACGACGGCAGGACATTCCGGACCAGAGGATTCATGGCGAACTATGAGCTCAACGCACTGGTGCAGCAGGTGGTCGAGGTGGCGCCCGGCCTGATGGTGCTGCGCGTGGTGCCGGACGGTTGGGAGCTGCCGGAGTTCAAGCCGGGGCAGTTCGCGGTCCTCGGGCTGCCGCCGGAAGCGCCGCGCTGTGCCAACGCCGACGCCGACGAGGAGACGCCGCCGAAACCGGGCGTGCTCATTCGCAGGTCCTACTCGATTGCCTCGTCGTCCAAGGCGCGGGAGTACCTCGAGCTCTACATCACCCTGGTGCGGTCGGGCTCGTTGACGCCGCGCCTCTTCGCCCTCGCCCCCGGCGACCGGGTGTGGCTGGGCCCCAGGATCACCGGCAAGTTCACCCTCGACGAGGTGCCCGCCGGATTTAACCTGGTGCTGGTCGCCACCGGGACCGGGCTCGCACCCTACATGAGCATGCTGCGCACGAAGCTGCACCTCGCAGATTCGCGGAGAGTCGCGGTGCTGCTCGGGGCGCGCCACTCCTGGGATCTCGGCTACCAGTCCGAGCTGGTGACCATGGCCCGACAGCACCCCGCGCTCAGCTACCTACCCATTATCAGCCGGCCGGCCGAGGAGCCGGTCCCCTGGGGCGGTCCCGCCGGCTACGTGCAGGACCTGTGGCGCGA
>DATIVB010000565.1:0-4707 GCA_035466375.1 Chondromyces sp. | reverse complement strand
TCCCGTTGTAGGCGGGCCCTTCAGGGTCCGCCAACGGGCACTTCAGTGCTTGTCGAATTATCGTGGCCAGTGAGAGTCCGGAAAGCTGCGTCTCGTGAGCCGACAAGTGTGGAAGTGTGTACGTGGCACCACCGGGGTGCTTCGGATGCGGGTGGAGCACCTCTGCGATGCAATGGATCGGGGGGGAACGCGGTTACCTGCTGCAGTGCATCTGAAACCGGGAAGCAGGCTGGCTCACTACGAGATCACCGCCCCGCTGGGCGAGGGCGGGATGGGCGAGGTCTACCGTGCCGAGGACAGCAAGCTCGGCCGCGAGGTGGCGATCAAGGTCCTGTCGGCGAAGGTGACCGCCGACGAGGAGCGTCGGCAGCGCTTCCGGCAGGAAGCGCAGCTGGCCGCGGCCTTCAACCACCCCAACATCGCGACCGTCCACGACGTGGGCGAGCAGGACGGCGTGACCTACATCGTCATGGAGCTGGTGCGCGGCGAGTCGCTGCGCAGCCTGGTGGGTGGCGAGCCGATGGACGTCGAGCGCGCCGTCGACATCGCGATCGGGGTCGCGGCTGGGCTCGCGCGGGCGCACCGCGAGGGCGTGCTGCACCGCGACCTGAAACCGGACAACGTGGTGCTGACGGACGAGGGCGTGCCCAAGATCCTCGACTTCGGGCTCGGCAAGCTGATCGGCGATGCCGATCCGCAGGGCGCCTCGGTGCTGACCGAGGCCCCCACGGCCACCGTCCGGACCTCTCCGTACCTGACTCGCGCGGGCCAGGTCATCGGAACCCTGGCCTACATGTCGCCCGAGCAGGTGCACGGCCGGCCGGTGGACGCGCGCTCGGACGTGTTCTCGTTCGGCGTGCTGCTGTACGAGATGCTCTCCGGGACGCGGCCGTTCAAGGGCGAGTCGAAGCTCGACACGGCGACGGCGATCCTGCGCGACGATCCCGCGCCGCTGGCGGAGCTGCGCCGCGACGTGCCGCCCGGGCTGCAGGCGATTCTCGCGCGCTGTCTGGAGAAGGCGCCCGCGGATCGGTACGCCTCCGGGCAGGAGCTGTACGACGATCTGCTCGGGTTGAAGCGGCGGCTCGAGACGCCGGCCGCCGGTCTTGCTTCGCTGCTGCGGCGCCCGGCGGCCGCGGTGCCGCTGGTGCTGGTCCTGGTGCTGATCGGAATCGGCGCGGCGTGGCTGGTACAGCGCAACTCGCGGGTTTCGTGGGCCCGCAACGAAGCGCTGCCGGAGATCGAACGGCTGTACAACTCGGGCGACCGCGACGGTGCGATGCGCCTGCTCTACGAGGCGTCGGCGATCATCCCGGATGATCCGTATCTGATGCAACAGTTCAACAACATCGCGATCCCGCTTTCGATCGACAGCGATCCGCCCGGCGCCACGGTCTTCGTCAAGGGCTACAACCACCCCGAAAGGGAGTGGCTGCGCCTCGGCACGACGCCGCTCGAGAACGTCGGGGTGGCCATACCCGCACGCTTCCGAATCGAGAAGGAAGGCTACGTTCCTTTCGAGGGTGCGCCGTTCGGCATTCGCCAGACCATCCGGCTCTTCCGCGAGGACGAGGTGCCGGCCGGAATGGTCTTCGTTCCGGGCGGCGCCGCTGAGTTCGGTGCGGCCGGGCCGGTCGCGCTCGACGATTTCTGGATCGACACCTACGAGGTGACCAACCGCGACTATCAGGCCTTCGTCGACGACGGCGGCTACCGCGACGAGCGCTTCTGGCCCGAGGGGATCGACCGCACCGCCTTCGTCGACACCACCGGGCGTCCCGGCCCCGCCGGCTGGGCGCTCGGCAAGCACCCGGAGGGCGAGGACGAGCTGCCGGTGGGCGGAGTGAGCTGGTACGAGGCCTCGGCGTACGCGGCGTGGGCGGGCAAGAGCCTGCCGACCGTTTATCACTGGCGGCTCGCGGCGCGGCAGAGCATCTTCAGCGAGATCCTGCTGTTCAGCAACTTCGAGACCAACGGTCCGGCGAAGGTGGGGAGCTATCCGGGACTCGGGCCCTGCGGCACCTACGACATGGCCGGCAACGTGCGCGAGTGGTGCGTCAACGCCACCGGCGACCTGCGCCACATCCTGGGCGGCGCGTGGTCGGACCCGGACTATCTCTACCGGGACACCGACGCGGCCGACCCCGCCGACCGCTCCCTGATCAACGGCTTCCGCTGCATGCTGACTTCTGAACCGCCGCCCGCCGCGACGTTGATGGCGATCGAACACCAGGTCGTGGACCACCGGCAGGACACCGCCGTCGACGACGATGTCTTCGCCCTCCTGCTGCAGAACTTCGACTTCGACGACCGCGACCTCGATGTCAGGTTCGGGTCGACCGACGAGCGCTCCGAGCAGTGGGCCCACGAAGTCGTCTCGGTGCGCGCGGCCTACGGCGACGAGCGGCTGCCGATTCACCTCTACCTGCCGAGGGACGTCGACCCGCCGTACCAGGCGGTGGTCTACTTTCCACCCTCGAGCGCGTACTTCCTCACCGACAGCACCAACCCCAGCTTCCCGTTCGCCTACTTCATCCCCGAGAGCGGGCGGGCGTTGGTCTACCCGATCTACAAGCGCACCTACGAGCGCCAGGTCGACATCCGCGGCCCCAACGACTACCGGGACATGACGATTCAGATCGGCAAGGACCTGCGGCGGACGGTCGACTACCTGAGGCGCCGTGAGGACATCGATGGTGACAGGCTGGCGTACTACGGTCTCAGCTGGGGCGCCTCGCTCGGCCCCCTGATGACCGCGGTCGAGCCGCGTTTCGCGGCCAGCATTCTGGTGGCTGGCGGGCTGTGGGACATCCGTGACGGCTGGCCGCCGGTTGCGACCCCGCAGAACTTCGCGCCACGTTCGACCGTGCCGACTCTGATGATCAACGGCAAGGCCGACTTCGGTGCCCCGGTGGAGACCAACATCCAGCCCATGTTCGACATGCTGGGTACGCCCGCGCAGAACAAGCGCCTGATCCTGCTCGACGGCGGCCACGTGCCGTCCTCGACCAACGAGGTGATCCGCGCGGTGCTCGACTGGCTCGATCTCTACCTCGGACCGGTGGATACCACGGGCCGGACTCCGGCGGCGTCGAGGGACTGAGGTCCGTTCGGTACCACGTATCCCAAACTTCCACTCCTCCCAGGTGCCAAGTACACACTTCCACCATTAGGACCCCAAGTACACACTTCCACACTTGTTGGTGGTCGCTGCCGTTCCGGGACGATCGATGGGTGCCTGGCCGTGCGGTCGCTTCAGGTGATCGGCCGACTCGGGTGCCTTCTTCCTGTGGGCCGATGATCGCGATGTCGAATGGCCGACACGTGTGGAAGTGTGTACCAATCCGCACTCCAACGATGAGCGACGCGGCAACGGCCTGTTGACAAGGCGGGATTCCTGCTAGACTCCACGCCAGAGTTCATCAGAACCATTGGTCCTGCCGCGACCTCCCGGGGAGGAGGCTGTCGGCTTCGTGAAAGGAGGACTGTATGTCCGTTCGGAACGCGTGTGGTGTCTTTCTTGTGACGCTGTGTCTTGCCGCGTGTGCGGCCCCGACCCCGCCGCCGGCGGAGCCGACGATCGATCTCGCAGCGGAGGAGCAGGCGGTTCGCGACGCCTCCATGGCCTGGTTGCAGGCGGTTCAGGCACGGGATACCGCGACGGTCGATGGGTATTTCGCGGCGAATGCCGCCACCATCTTCGATGGCGAGGTCCACGAGGGACCGACGGCGATCCAGATGAACCGTGAGCAGGAGTGGGCCGAGAATCCCGACTCCACGATGGAGTGGACCACCACCGAGGTCGGGGTGGCTGCGTCCGGTGATCTCGCCTACGAGCGCGGGAGCTGGACCTTCGACCCGGACGGTGCCGGAGACGCACCGGAGGAGCAGGGCGAGTACCTGACGGTGTGGCAGAAGATCGGCGGTCAGTGGAAAGTGCTGTACGACGCCGGAACCACGATCACGGCAGAAGAGGAGTCGATGGAAGGGTAGGCGCCCTGAGTTCGGTACCACGTATCCCGAATCCCAGCTGCCGGTAAACGCTTCCACGCTTGTCGGGCGGTCGGTGCCGTTCTGGGACGATCGATGGCCACGAGCTCTTCGGTGAGCTGAGGTGATCGGCCGACCACGCCGTCTTCACCCTGTGCGCCGCTGATCGCGATGTCGGATGGCCGACACGTGTCGAAGTGTGTACGTGGTACCAATCCATGGAGTTCGAGGTCGTCGAGGGGGCGGGGCCGAGGTTGCGCGGCGCAACACCGTTTGAGACGGTGGGTTGACGTGCGGAGTGCAGCCAGCCGCAGGTTTGGCGGCACCGCGTGGCGCCGTACGACCTATCGGTTCGCTTCCTCGAGGCGCCGGCCGACGGCGGCGAGGGTCTCTTCGAGGGTGGCGGTCGAGCCGATGGGGTTGTTGCGCGGCAGATTGTCGCCGTAGAAGACCAGCGCCACCCGGTCGCCGACCAGCATGGGGATGACGACAACCTCGGCGGGCCACCCTCCCCCGAGGGCCCGGATCAGCTGCGAGTTGGCGCGGACCTGGTCGGGCACGCCGCGGAATGGCTCACCGTCGCGCACCGCCGTGGAGATCAGGGAGTACTCGTCCGTCGGAAGCGCCAGCTGGCGGACCCGCTGGCTCGGCGGGGGGTCTCCGTCGGGCAGGCCGAACTGGGCCAGCCCGAGGGCGCTGTGGTCGCGGACCAGGAAG
>DATIVB010000564.1:0-1861 GCA_035466375.1 Chondromyces sp. | reverse complement strand
CCTGTCTGTGACCGGCCGGCGTGGCCGGTCTCTGCTTCGGTGGACGCACGGTCCACCTCGGGTTGCGACGGGAGCACGCCGCGAGACGGCGCCGCTCAAGGGAATGGGAAGAGAAGAAATGGCGAAGAAACTGTTTGTTGGGAGTTTGAGCTGGGACACGAATGACGATCGTCTGCACGCGGCGTTCAGCCCCTTCGGGGAGATCACCGAGGCGACGGTTGTCAGCGACCGCGACTCGGGCCGTTCGCGCGGCTTCGGGTTCGTGACCTTCAGCGATGACGACGCGGCCGACAAGGCCATTGCGGCGCTCAACGGCACCGAGCTCGACGGCCGTACGATCAGGGTCGACGTGGCGCAGGCCAAGGAGCGTTCCGGCGGTGGTGGCGGCGGTCGGCGTGGCGGCGGTGGCGGCGGCGGCTACGGCGGCGGCGGCTACGGCGGCGGCGGCGGCGGTGGTCGCGACCGCTGGTAAGGTCGACTCCAACCTAGAGTGACGAAACCCCTCCCCCGCGGAGGGGTTTTTCTTGGTGCCCGGCGTGCGCTTCCGATGACCGGCCGGTGATCCCGGGCGGGCTCTCAGTGGCTCGCCTCGCGGACCTGACATAATGGCCCCCAGCCGGGGGCGGCCATGGCGCACCACACGGTCAGACAGGGCTACCGCGACCTGGTGGACCGGATCAACCGGTTCCCCCAGGGTGCTCCGCCGTCCGAGCTTCTGTACCGCATCCTCCAGATGCTGTTCTCCGAGCGCGAGGCCGAGTTGGTGGCGCGCCTCCCGATCCGGCCGTTCGACGCCGCCCGCGCCGCCAGATTGTGGAAGATCCCGCCGGACGAAGCCTGCGCCGTGCTCGACGAGCTCGCCTCGCGAGCCATCCTGCTCGACGTGATGTCGGAGAGCGGAACCACCTACATGCTGCCGCCGCCGATGGCCGGCTTCTTCGAGTTCTCCATGATGCGTCTCCGCGACGACATCGACCAAAAGGTCCTGGCCGAGCTCTTCTACGAGTACCTCAATGTCGAAGAGGACTTCATCAAGGCCCTGTTCACGCGGGGTCAGACCCAGCTCGGCCGTACGTTCGTGTCGGAAACCTCCCTGCCGGCTGGCGGCGATCTTCAGGTCCTCGACTACGAGAGGGCGACCTGGGTCGTTGAGTCGGCGAGGGACATCGCCGTCGGGGTCTGCTACTGCCGGCACAAGATGGCCCACCTCGACCGGGCCTGCGACGCGCCGATGGACATCTGCATGACCTTCAACACATCAGCAGCCTCGCTCGCCCGGCACGGCATCGCGAGGCCCGTCGACGCCGCCGAGGCGCTCGATCTGCTGGCCGAGGCGCGCGAACGCGGCCTGGTGCAGTTCGGCGAGAACGTCCAGCGGCGCGTCAACTTCATCTGCAACTGCTGCGGCTGCTGCTGCGAGGCGATGATCGCAGCACGCCGCTTCGGGCACCTTCACCCGGTCCACACGACGAATTTCCTGCCCGTCAACGACCCCGAGGTGTGCACCGGATGCGGCAAGTGCGTCGCCGCCTGTCCGGTGGAGGCGATAACCCTGGTGTCGGCCAACGACTCCGTGAAGAAGAAGCTGCGCCGTGCCAAGCTCGATGAGTCGGCGTGCCTGGGCTGCGGCGTCTGCGTCGCCGCGTGCCCGGAGCACGGCATCACGATGGTCGCTCGCGGCAAGCGTGTCATCACACCCGTCGACTCGGTCCACCGCACCGTCGCCATGGCGGTGGAGCGCGGCACGTTGCAGCACCTGATCTTCGACAACCACGCGCTGGCCAGCCACCGCGCCATGGCGGCGGTACTCGGCGCCGTGCTGCGCCTGCCGCCCCTGCAAAGGTCGATGGCGGTCGGCCAG
>DATIVB010000563.1:0-10223 GCA_035466375.1 Chondromyces sp. | reverse complement strand
AGTTGGCTTGCCGCTGCTCGCTGAGGGTCGAGAGGCGGTCGGAGACGTCGCGGTAGGCGGGGTTGACGGCGAGGATCTCGGTCAGGATGCCGAAGGCCTGCTCACTGTCGCCGGCCGCCTCGTAGGCGATCGCGAGGTCGTAGCGCAGGCCGAGCCGGGCGTCCTCCGAGATGCCGGGCGCCACCAACGCCTTCTGGTACCAGCTCGCGGCCTCGGACCACATGCCCTGCTCCTGATAGCACACGCCGATGATGGAGCAGCTCTCGACGAACAGGCTCTTGTCGCGGGAGGCGACCTGGAACTCGCGGATCGCCTCCGGCAGCAGCCCCATCTCGCGGTAGGCGATGCCGAGGTTGAAGTGGGTGTCGGAGTCCTCCTCCGACAGCTGCTCGGCGACCCCTTTCTGGAACTCGCGGAAGACCTCTTCGAGCAGCGCCTCGCCCTTGCCGCGGCCGGTGGCCTCGTCGACCATCGCCTCCTCGGCGGCGAGCTCGGCTTCCAGCTCCTTGGCGAGATCGATGTACTGCTCTTCGTCGGCGAACAGCTCTTCGGCGCCCTCCTCGACCGTCTCGACCTGCTCCAGGAACACGCCCACGTCCTTGAGCCGCAGGCGTCGCCGAGCCACCTCTTCGTCCTCCGGGTGCTCTTCCTCGAGCTTCGAAAGCAGCCGTGCCGCGTCGTCGAAGAGCTCCTGATCGATGAAGAAGTCGATCTGCTCGAGGTCGCCCATCGAAGGACCGATGAAGCTGTCGGTGATCTCTACCAGCTCGTCGGCGGTTTCCTGTTCGTGCACCGGGGCCGACCCCGCCGGCTCAGGCCCGAATTCGACCGCCGCCGGCTGATCGGCCGCTTCCGTCTCGGCAGAGCCGAGCGGCGGCGCCTGCTCCACGGGCGACTCGTGCTCCCAGTCGACGGCCTGCCCGGCCGCCGCATCCTCCCCGGAGAATGCCCCGCTCTCGACGTCCACGACCTCGATGAGATCGCTGTCCTCGTCGACGAACTCGATCCCCGACGGATCGGCGAGCATGCTCTCGCCGTGGGTCACTTCCTCGTCGGCCAGCGAGCCGCGGCCCGTCTTCACCGGCGGCCCGTCGCCGAGCTCCGGGATCGCCGCCAGCAGGCCGGCCACCCTGTCCTCGGTGCCCTGGAGGCGATGGTGCTCGACCACCGGCGTCGCCATCGAGACCGCCGCCTCGCGATCGCCGTGCTCCGCGTAGAGCATCGCCAGTTGCTTGCGCGGCTCGAGCTCGTCGGGGCAGAAGAGCACCACGTCCTCGAGGTGGCTGATGGCCTTTTCCACAAGCCCGTACTTGGCGAAAACGGCCGCCTCCGCCATCCGCTCCTTGAGATCGAAGGCCGGAGGGGGCGTCACCGGTTCGGGCTTGGCGACCGGCTTCGGCTCGACCACCGGATCCGGCGTGACGACGGGTTCCACCGTGACAACCGGCTCCGGCTTCGTCCCCGGCCCGGCGATCGGCGCCGGCGGCGGGGTCAGCTCGACCTCCTCGATCGCCTCGACCTCGACGACATCCTCGATCACCTCGTCGCCCGCCGCCAATTCGTGGGCCGGCTTGAAGTACTGCTCGTTGACGTCGTCGAGCGAGGCCAGCCGTTCCCGGAAGAGCTCGTTGTCGGGCTGGGTCTGCAGGAGCTCGAGGTACAGGCGCTTCGCGCCCGCCAGCTCGCCTGTGTTGAAGTAGCTCTCGGCGAGCGCCGCGCGCAGTGTGAAAAAGAACTCCTGGTCGTCCGACGGCGCCCACGCCCGGACCGCGAGCTGGAGCACTTCCTGGTCTTTCGGGAACTGCTTCAGGAGCTCTTTGAGCGAGGCCTGGGCGGCGCGGTGGTCGCGCTTTTCGAGCAGCTCGCGGATGGTCGGCACCAGCATCTCGCGCGCCTCGCCCACCTCACCCGTGGACACCAGGGCGTCGCCCATCAGGGCCCGGATGCGGGCGTTCTTGGGCTCGACCGCCAGCACCTCCTTGGCCAGCCGCAGGGACTCCTCGACCTCGCCGGTGCTGAGGTGGGCCCGGGTCAGCAGGATCTTCAGCTCCACCGAGTCGGGGGAATGCTTGATGGCGAAGTTCAGGAACTCGAGGGCCAGGGGGGTGCGCCCGGCGTCGAGGAGGGCCACACAGATCTTGGCCAGGAACTCGCCCTCCGGCGGGTTCTGGCCGAGCACGTGGCGGTAGAGGCGCTCCGCCTCGTCGAGCTTGCCCGCCTCGAGAAGCATGTTGCCGAGCCGGTCGTAGACCTTGATCGCCGACCCGGTCTCACCCCGCCGCAGCAGAAGGTCGGCCAGCCGCAGCGCCGAGATGTGGTTGCCCGGGTCGAGGTTGACCAGCTTCTCGTGAGCGTCGATCGCCTTCTCGAGCTCGCCGTTCTTGACATACCAGTCGGCCAGGATCTGATACTCGCGCTTGGCTTCGACGATGAGGTTCTGCTGGAAGTAAAGCTCGGCGAGGCGCTCGAAGATGTCCAGCCGCTGCGGGTCGAGGCGTTGGATCTTCTTCAGGATCGCGATCGCCTTGGTGGTGAAGCCGTCCTTGGTGAAGTGCTCGGCGATCTCCTCGTAGAGCTCGATGGAGCGCTGCAGCTGCCCGACCCGGCCGTACAGGTCCCCGACCCGGTTGATGATGGTGGTGTCGTTGGGGAAGCGGCGAAGGATCTTCTCGTACTCGCGAATGGCCTGGTCGAGCTTGCCCTTCTGGACAAGCTTTTCAGCGTCCTTCAGGACCTTGTCCCGTTTGACAGCCATTCGTACCCCTAGCCCTCCAGCCCGGATTCAGCGGCGAGGACTTGCTGTGCCGCACTCGAGTTGAACACTCCGGGCCGCCGTGTCCTGATCCCAGATCTCATGGTAACACACGCTTCCAGGCGAAGCTGAGCCGGTGGTGCGGGCTCCTCCCCCACCGGTCGAGGGCCGTGCAATGGTCTGCGGTGCCGTATCCCTTGTTGCGATCCCACCCCCAGCGCGGGTCGCGGCGGGCGAGATCCACCATGATCCGGTCGCGGTGGACCTTGGCGATGATCGAGGCCGCCGCGACGCTGAAGTAGGAGCCGTCGGCACGCACAGGCGACAGCACGGGACACCCGAGGTCCCCGGGGTCGACCCAGTCGGTGACCACCACCGAGGCCGGCGTGGCCAGCGACAGGGCGGCCGCCCGCATCGCCCGGCGGGTCGCCTCGAGGATGTTGATTCGATCGATGAGCTCGACGCCGATCTCACACACGACCCACCGCACCCCCGTGTCCCACAGCCTCGCGATCGCCTCCTCCCGTTGCCTCGGAGTCAGCGTCTTCGAGTCGCGGATGCCGGCGTCGCGCGGCACCGAGGTCAGGCGCGCGGCGCAGACGACCACCGGCCCCGCGAGCGCTCCCCGCCCCACTTCGTCGACGCCGATCACGGCGTCGGCGTGCCTGAACAGCCGGCGGTCGAGCGACCCGAGCGCGCGAATCCCCGCCATCGCTCAGGCTCCCGGCCGGATTCGGGTCCCGCGCGCCGGCGCCGCGTGCTGCCGCACCACGCCGCGCTCGGAATGCTGCGCCCCGGGCCGTGCGACGGCCCGGATCGGCGGGTCCATGATCCGGTGGAGGGCGGGGCCGCATTTCCGAGCGGGAGCGCATCGGAGGCGCCGCAACGAGAATGCACCGCCGGACGCGGCGGTGCATCGAGAGCCGCAGCGGCGCGGCGCTGCGAAAGGCGGACGGTCAGCGGGCGCGGTCACGCTCCTTGATGCGGGCGGCCTTGCCGCGCAGGTTGCGGATGTAGTACAGCTTCGCCCGCCGCACCCGGCCCCGCCGCGAGACCTCGACCTTGGCGATGGACGGCGTGTGCAGCGGAAACGTGCGCTCGACCCCGATGCCGGACGAGATCTTGCGGACGGTGAAGGTCTCCGAGATGCCGCCGTGCTTGCGCGCGATCACCAGGCCCTCGAAGACCTGGATGCGCTCTTTGTCACCCTCTTTGAGGCGAACATGGACCTTGACGTTGTCGCCGGGACGGAAGTCCGGCATGTCGGTCCGCAGATACTCCTGAGTCACTTCGCGAATGAGGTCCATCGGACAAGCCTCCCAAGGAAAGCGGGAGCCAGCAGGCTCACGGGTCCGGGAGTATACATGCCTTGTTCAGCGTGGACAAGGGGTTCGCGTCCGATCCGTTCCCGATCCCGATCCCGTTCCCGATCCACAGCATCAGCGGCAGCGACAGTCTTCAGCGCCGGTGGCAGCGGACATCGGGCAGCGGCAGTCGGCAGCGTCCGCTGCAGCAGGCAGGACATCAAACGGCGGTCGTCACCGACCCCTCCGGGCACCGAGCGTTGAAACGACGACAGCGTCCCGGTGCGGGTATGGAATCGGGATCCGATACTCTCACTCCCCGGCCGGGTGGATGGGAAGCCCACCTGCCACCTCTTCGTCCTCGTCGAAGCCCGCTGGCGCCGGAATGCCGATCGCGTGCACGACCTCTTCGAAGGGCACCAGCACGATCCTGCCGTGGGCGTCGAGCAGTCGGTCGTCGGGCCACGCACCGCCGCCCTCCGCCGCGAAGGCCCGGAAGCCGAAGGGCACCACCGCGTCCTCCGGCGCCAGCCAGTCCGGCACGATCAGGTCCCAGCGCTCCCGATCCTCGGCGACGGACCTGAACTCGAGCTCGGCGAGGGGCCTGGAACCCAGGCGCTCGCCCCGGGCGACCAGGTCCTGGGCCTCGTCGACGAGGGTCTCGAGCATCTCCTCGGTGAAGCTGTTGACGACGTCTCGATCGTCGGTGCCGGCGACGTCGGCCGTCAGCAGCAGCTGATAGGTGGCGTCCTCGAGGTCGTCCCCGGCCAGGAAGTCGAGCGCGAGCTCGGTCCCGTCCTCGATCGCCTCGACGTCGTAGGACGAGCCGTGGACGAGGTCACGAACCACCAGGGCGAGCAGCAACTCGTCCACCGTCGAAGCCGGAAACCCGATCTCCCACTCCGCTTCCCACGCTTCCATCACACCGCCTCCTTCCGAGATTCGACTCCGCACACCGAGCGGCCGTCGCGCCCGCGTCCCGCCGCCGCCCGGAGCGGCCGGAGCTCAGTCTTCGGCATCCCGCTTGGTGCCGAAAATCGCCGCGACCCCGACGCCGAGCAGATACAGCAGGATCATCGGCACCGCGAACACGGTCTGGGTCGCGACGTCAGGGGTCGGCGTGATGACCGCCGCGACGACGAAAATCAGGAGCACCGCCCAGCGGAACCAGCGCAGCAGCTGGCGCGCGGAGACGATGCCCAGGCGGGCGAGGAAGAACATCAGCATCGGCATCTCGAAGACAAGTCCAAGCCCGAGCAGGATCTTCGACATCATCGAGAAGTAGGTGTCGATGGTGACGACCTGGCGGAAGTTCTCGCCGACCCCGAGCAGGAATCGCACCACCATCGGGAACGCCACCCGATAGCCGAAGTAGCCGCCGGCGAGGAAGAACGCGGTCGTGAAGATGATGAACGGCGCGGCCAGGCGCCGCTCGCGGCGGTACAGGCCCGGCCGCAGGAAGAGCCACAGCTGCAGGAGCAGGAACGGCGAGGCCACGAAGACCGCGGTCAGCAGCGCGACCTTGATGTAGAGCATGAAGGGCCCGGCGAGCTCGGTGAAAGCGAGCTGCTCGCCCTCTGGCAGGACGTCGAGGATCGGGCGCTCGAGCACCAGGAAGATGTCCGGAGCGAAGTACCAGCTGCCGAGAAAGGCCACCAGGAGGGCGATCACGCTCGCGAGGATGCGGCGGCGCAGCTCGTCGAGGTGATCCAGCAGCGTCATCCGGGGGAGCTCGTCGTCGAGCTCGTCGTCATCGCGATCGGTGAGATCGGGCTCGGCCGCGTTCACGACGAGGTGTTCTCCTCGGGCTTGCCGGCATCGGCGCCTGGTTCCTCGCCCGGATCGAGCACCTTCCGGACCACGGAGTCCACCGGCTTGTCGAATGACTTCCTCAGCTTGCTGAAGTCCCTGCCGACGTCGCGCAGGTCGTCGAGGTCCTTCCTCACGTCGCGGACGTCCTCCGCAGCCACCTCGTCCTCGATGGTGCGCTTGAACTCGTTGGAGGCGCGCCGGAACTCGCCCAGCGCCCGACCGATGGAACGGCCGATCTGCGGCATCTTGCGCGGGCCGAACAGCAGCAGCGCGACCACGAAGATCAGGATCAGCTCGGGCATGCCGAGGGTGCCGAACACGCGCGGTCCTCCAGTCGGGAGGAGTATACCGAGAAAAGAATTCGGAATTCGGAATTCGGAATGAGGAATTCCCGCCCGCCCGTCCATTTCGGATTTCGGATTCGAACTTGCCGCCCGCCCACCCGTTTCGGATTTCGGATTTCGGATTTCGGATTTTCCGCCCATCCCCCCAGTTATTCCGGAGACCCGGCCGCATCGCATCATTTGGCCCAAACACGAGGGGATGAGAGGAGGACCGCATGCATCGAACAGGCGCGGCAGCCGCAGACCGGGAGTTCCCGGCGGGTGGTGCGGGTTACACTGGGGTCCGGCGCCGCTGAGAGTCGCGTCCGTTGGAGATTCAGGAGCACCATGTCTGAGAAGAAATCACGGCTGGTTCTGACCATCATCGCCGTCGTCATGATCGGCGGCGCCGGCGCCGGCGCGCTGTTCGGCGAGCGCTCGATACCCGAAGAGGAGACCGAGTTGCTGGTCCGCGCCTCGAAAGTGGTCAATCTCCTGGTCGAGTGGCTGCCGAACGAGCACGACCCATCGGACATCGTCTACGACGGCATCGGCGGCATGCTCGAGGTGCTCGACCCGCACTCGAACTTCCTCGACCCGCGGACATTTTCGAAGATGCGGTCGCGTCAGGAAGGCTCGTTCTTCGGGGTCGGCATCATCATCTCGCGGCGCGACGGCAAGATCACCGTGATCGCGCCCATGGCCGGCACCCCGGCGGCGTCCAAGGGGCTGCGCACCGGCGACGTAATCGCGGCCGTCGGCGAGCAATCGACCGAGGAGATGAGCCTCGACGACGTCGTCGATCTGGTCCGCGGGCCGGAGGGAACGGACGTCACGCTGACGATCGCGCGGCCCGGCATCAAGGAGCACTTCACGGTCGACATCACCCGCACCCGCATCCCGCAGACGACGGTGCGCTTCGCCTTCATGGTGCGGCCCGACGTCGGCTACATCCGGCTGTCGGAGTTCACCTCGAGCAGCGCGGGCGAGGTGCGCGACGCCGTCGACCGGCTGTCGGCCGAGGGCATGCAGCACCTGATCCTCGACCTCCGGAACAACCCCGGCGGCTCGCTCGACGCCGCGATCGGCGTCGCCGACACCTTCCTCGCCAAGGGCAATTTGATCGTCACCACCCGCGGCAGGACCCCTTCGAGCCACAGCACCTTGTCCGCCCCCGGAAACCACAAGCCGTTCGAGGGAGCGATCGTGGTGCTGGTCAACGAGGGCTCGGCGTCGGCCTCGGAGATCGTCGCCGGCGCCATCCAGGACCACGACCGCGGGCTCGTGCTCGGGGAGGTGACCTGGGGCAAGGGGCTCGTGCAGACCGTCTTCAGCGTCCGTGACACCGGTCTCGCTTTGACCACCGCGCGCTACTACACGCCGTCGGGGCGGTCCATCCAGCGCGACTACGAGTCCTTCTTCGACTACATCACCCACCGCAACGGCAGCGACGGCAAGGACATCTACGCGACCGACGCGGGCCGCACGGTGCTGGGCGGCGGCGGCATTACACCCGACGTGACCCTGAGCAGCCGCACACTGTCGGAAGGGCTGGCGCGGCTGTACGGCAACTCGGCCTTCTTCCGTTTCGCCATCGACCTCCTGCGGGAGGTCCCGGCGACCGAGGAGGCCGCGACAGCGGGCACTTTCACGGTCGACGAGATGGTCATGGAGCGCTTCTGGGCCTGGGTCCTCGAGTCGGAGATCCTGTCCGAGGAGAGCATCGAGGCACTGCGGTCGAGCGAGCAGGACCTCGAGGACGTCGCCCTCGGGATCACGGTCGAGGTCCTCAATGCGGCCGTCGGACTCGACGAGGGCTACCGTAAGGCACTCGAGACCGACGAGCAGTTCATCGCGGCTCTCGAGCACCTGCCCGAGGCACAGGACTTCTGGATCACCTGGCAAGCCGCCAACCTGGATTGACTCGCTTCGCTCATCAATCCAGGTTGAATTCTCAGTTTTGAATTTTGAATTTTGAATTCCCGCCCTTCCCCCCGGAGAACGGGAGAGTGAAGGAAAGTTCACGACCCCAGCTCCCGGCCGTCCCCCCAATCAAGGGGAGGGTGGAGGGGGAAGAAGAATTAAAAATTGAGAATTGAAAATTACGCGCCTTCGCTCTCTTCCCAGATCAGCGTCACCGGTCCGTCGTTGACGAGCTCGACCTCCATCATGGCGCCGAAGACCCCGGTCTCGACCCGCACGCCCGCGCTCCGGAGGATCTCGACGAAGCGCCCGAACATCGGATCCGCAGCCTCGCCGGGCATGGCGCGGTCGAAGCCCGGCCGGCGGCCCTTGCGGATCGAGCCGGCGAGCGTGAACTGGGACACAGCGAGCACCGCGCCCCCGACCTCGTCGAGCCCGCGGTTCATGCGCCCCTCATCGTCGGAGAAAACCCGCAGCGAGGCCAGACGTCTCGCGGCGTGCTCGAGCTGAGCCTCGGTGTCGCCGCGCTCGAGGCCGACCAGCACCGCCAGGCCGGCCCCGATCCGGCCCACGACCCGGCCCTCGACCCGGACCTCGGCCCGCGAAACCCGCTGAATCACCATCTTCACGGCTCGATCCTGCCTTTGCCTTTGATCGAGGACGCCAGTACCCTGAGCTCCGTGCCGCCGAGGAGGGTCACCAGACCCGCATACGCAGCGCCCGTCGACAGCAGCACGGCGCCCAGCTTCAGCGCGCCCTCGAGCGAGGTGCGGTCGACGCCGGCGAGCCATGGGCGCAGCTGATAGAGGAGCACCGTCATGACGGCAGTGGCGGCCAGCTGCCGCGCCACCGCGGCGGCCGACGGCGCCATCGGCGCGCCGCGCAGCCCGTAGCGCCGGCCGTACAGGAGCGTCAGGTAGAGCGCGAAGCAGGCCATGGCGATGGTGTTCGCCCACCCCAGCCCGACGGTCCCCCACGGCCCGACCATGACCGCGGACCCGGCGGTGAAAACGACCAGCGACACCAGGCTGCCCCACATCGGGGCGCGGGTGTTCTTGTGGGCAAAGAACGCGCTCGCCATGACCTTGACGTGACCCGTTCCCACCAGGGAGAACGCGTAGGCCGTCAGGGTCGCACCGGTCACCTCGACGTCGTGGAGCGTGAAGCGCCCACCTCCGAAGAGCAGGCCGATGACGGGCCGCGAGAGCACGGCCAGGATTGCCGCCGTGGGCAGCGTGACGAAGCTGACCAGGGTGACGGTCCCGAGGAGGGTCCGCGGCGCGCGCTCGGGCTCGAGCCGGAGCTCCCGCGAGAGGACCGGCAGCAGCACGGTCGACAGCTGCACCACGATGCCGCCGAACACCAGCTCAGTCACCCGGTAGGCGCCGTAGGTGTAGCTGACCCCGCCTTCGATGAAGGACGCGAACCGATTGGAGATGAGCTGGTTGATCTGATTGAGGCCGAGGACCGGGATGCCGGGCAGCATGAGCAGCAGAACGCCGCGAACCCGCGGGTTGAAGAATGCGGCCCAGGCGGGGCGCAGGCTGTAGCCCAGCCGCCGCACCGCCGGTGCCTGCACTGCGAACTGCAGCAGACCGCCGGCGAGCACGGCCACCGACAGCACCAGCTCCGGCTCGCCGAAGCGCGGGACCGCCCACCAGGCCGCGGTGGCGACGACCAGGTTGAAGAAGATCGGCGTCGAGGCCGGGAGGAGAAAACGCTCGTGGCTGTTGAGCACGCCCTGCAGAAGCGCCGCCAGCGAGATGAGCAGCACGTACGGGAACATGAGCCGATTCATGAAGATCGTCGTCTCGAGCTTGCCCGGAGTGGCTTCAAAGCCGGCGGCGTACAGGCGGACCAGCCACGGCGACGCGGCGATACCGACCGCGACGACGACCCCGGCAACGAGCAGCATGACCGCCAGCAGACCGCGGAAGAGCTCCAACCCCTCGCGGCGCTTGTCGTCACCTTCCGCCGCGAGCTGCGACAGGGTCGGGATGAAGGCTGCGTGCAGCGCGCCCTCGGCCAGCAGTCCGCGAAACGCGTTGGGTATGCGATTGGCGGTGCGGTACACGTCGTAGAGCTGGCCGGCGCCGATGACCGAGAACA
>DATIVB010000562.1:0-4174 GCA_035466375.1 Chondromyces sp. | reverse complement strand
CGGTCGCGCAGCAGCTCGGCCGGCGCCGCGTCGCTCTCCTCACCGTCGCGCAGGTACATCTGGACGACGATCCGGAAGTAGTAGTAGAGGCTGACCGCCGACATGATCACCGCGATCACCGTCAGCACCACGTAGCCCGCCTCCACCGCCGCCGCGAACAGATAGAGCTTGCCCATGAAGCCCGCGGTCGGCGGGATGCCGGCCAGCGCCAGCATGAAGATCAACATCCCGAGGGCGGCGCTGGGATGGCGCCGCGCGAGGCCCGCGTAGTCGCCGATCACCTCGCCCGCGTAGCCCTTGGACTCCAGCAGGATCACGAAGCCGAAGGCGCCGAGGTTCATGAAGGCGTAGACCAGCATGTAGAGCAGGAGCGCCCAGCTCCCCATGGCGGTTGCCGCGACCAGACCCATCAGGGCGTAGCCGCCGTGCGCGATGGAGGAGTAGGCGAGCATGCGCTTGACGTTGTCCTGGGTCAGCGCGGCGATGTTGCCGAAGATCATGGTCGCCGCCGCCGCCACCCACAGGACCGCCCGCCAGTGCTCGACCCCGGGTTCGAAGGCGCCGATGTACAGGCGGATGAACATGGCGAAGGCCGCCGCCTTCGGCGCCACCGAGATGAAGGCGGTCACCGGAGTCGGCGCGCCCTCGTAGGCGTCGGGAGTCCACACGTGGAAGGGCACCGCGGCGACCTTGAACAGCATCCCGAAGCCCACCAGCACCATGCCGAGCATCAGCATCGGATTGGCCGTGGGCACCGCCACCAGCGAGGCGCGGATGGCCGCCAGATCGAGGGTGCCGAGGGCGCCGTAGATCAGCGAGAAGCCGTACAGCAGCACCGCCGAGGACGCGGCGCCGAGCACGAAGTACTTGACCGCCGCCTCGTTGGACTTGATCTCGAGCTTGAAGTAGCCCACCAGCACGTACACCGAGAGGGCCATCAGCTCGAGCCCGACGTAGAGGGACACCAGGTTGGCGCCCGAAGCCATCACGAACATGCCGACCGTGGCGAAGAGGACCAGCGACACGTACTCGCCGCCGCCGTATCCCGAGCGCTCGAGGAACCCGGGCGCCATCAGCAGCGCCACCGCCCCGGCGGCGAGCACCAGCAGCTTGAAGAAGACCGCCAGCTCGTCCACCACCAGCATGTCGCCGAGGATCAGCTGCGGTCCGTCGAGCGGCCGCGCAAACAGCCACACCAGGGCCCCGGCGACCGCCATCGCGGCGAGGCCCGCCAGCGCCAGCGGGCGCACGCCCCGGCGGCCGAGCGGGACGCCGGCGAGCAGCACGGCGAAACCCGCCACCGAGAGGAAGATCTCGGGAGCGAACGGCACGAACTGGTCGAGGGTCATGGTCATGACCTACTCCCCGTGCTCCCCGGTCGCCGCCTCGGCCGGTTCGTGCTCTTCGGGCACCGCGGCGATGGCGGACACATAGGCCGATCCCGAGTCGAAGCCGGGCACCGCCGCCTCGACCCGTTCGAGGACGCGGTCCACGGTCGGCGCCATGCGGTCGAAGAAGGGTTTGGGGTAGAGCCCGATCCAGAAGGCGACGATGACGAGCGGGATCAGGGTCCACTGCTCGCGCCGGTTGAGGTCGGGCAGCTCCTTGTTCTTGTCGTTCGTGATCTCGCCGAAAAAGACCCGCTGGTAGAGCCACAGCATGTAGGCGGCGCCGAGCACGATGCCGGAGGCGCCGAACAGCGCCCACACCCAGGAGTGGTGGAAGGCGCCGATCAGGATCGTGAACTCGCCGATGAAGCCGTTCAACGTCGGCAGGCCGATCGACGACATCGTCATGATCATGAAGTAGGTGGCGTACAACGGCATCACCTTGGCGATCCCGCCGTACTCGGCGATCATCCGGTTGTGGCGGCGCTCGTACACGATGCCGACGAGCAGGAAGAGGGCGCCGGTCGAGATGCCGTGGTTGAGCATCTGCAGGATCGAGCCGCGCAGGCCGGCCTGGTTGAGGGCGAACATGCCCAGCATGACGAAGCCCATGTGGCTCACCGACGAGTAGGCGACCAGCTTCTTCATGTCCTTCTGCGCCATCGCCACCAGCGCGCCGTAGACGATGGCGACGATCGCCAGCACCCCCACCCAGCCCACCGCCTTGACCGTGGCGTCGGGCAGGATCGGCAGCGAGAAGCGGACGAAGCCGTAGGTCCCCATCTTGAGGAGGACGGCGGCCAGGATCACCGAGCCGGCGGTCGGCGCCTCGACGTGCGCGTCGGGCAACCAGGTGTGGAACGGGAACATCGGCACCTTGATGGCGAAGCCGACGAAGAAGGCGAGGAAAACCCAGAACTGGAGCCCGGGTGGGATCTGCGGTGCGATCGAGTAGAGGTGGGTCACCGAGAAGGTGGCCTGGTTGCCGAGCCCTTCGAGACCGATGGCGGCGAGGCCGCCGGCGTTGTAGAAGTAGAGGGCGAGGATGCCGACCAGCATCAGCACCGAGCCGACCAGGGTGTAGAGAAAGAACTTGATCGCCGCGTAGAGGCGGCGCGGCCCGCCCCAGACCCCGATCAGGAAGTACATCGGGACCAGCATGACCTCCCAGAAGACGTAGAAGAGGATGAAGTCGAGCGAGCAGAAGACGCCCAGCATGCCGGTCTGCAGCAACAGCAGGAAAATGTAGTACTCCTTCTGGCGCTCGGTGATCGCGGTGAAGGAGCAGTAGACGGCGATGAAGCCGAGCAGGGTCGTGAGCAGGATCAGCAGCACCGCGAAGCCGTCGACGCCGAAGATGTACTGCACGCCCACCGAGGGGATCCACTCCTTGACGGTCGCGAACTGGAACTCCGCCCCGCCCGGTTTGTAGAGGAACCACAGGGGGATGGAGATCACGAAGTCGAGGCCCGCCACCACCGTCGCGAAGGCCTTCAACGCGGAGGAGTTCTCCTTGTTGATGAAGAACATCATCGCGAGGGCGCCCGCCAGCGGCAGGTAGCAGATCAGGTTGAGAAGCCAGCCGTATTGAAAGTCCATCGTCGTCCCCTAGTTCACAGTTTGATGAGGTAGAACACGCCGAGCAGCACCGCCGCTCCGAAGACCATCACCATCGCGTAGCCCTGGGCGAAGCCGACCTGCAGGCGCCGGAACGAGCGGCTCGCGTCGTCGTAGACCGCGGCCACCAGGTTCACCGCACCGTCCACGACCTTGAGGTCGAAGACGCCCGACAGGAAGGACGAGCCGACGGTGGTGTGCGCGGTGCCGTTGACCGCACCGTCCACCACCCGGGCGTCGATCTCCCACAGGAGGCGCGACAGCTTGATCGTGCCGGCGATGAAGGTGGCGCCGTAGAGCTCGTCCACCCAGTACTTGTTGAGCAGCAGCTTGTAGGCGAACGGGAAGCGCTCGGCGATCGCCCGCGGCCGGGAGAAACCCGGGTCGAGCTTGTAGAAGCTGCGCGCCACCAGGATGCCCGCGACTGCGACCGCCACCGACAGCAGCACCAGGCCCCACTCGAGGCCGAAGCTCACCGCGTGGTGCCCGTGCTCGCCGTGGGACAGCACCACCGGCGCCATGAATCGGTCGATGAGGCTCCACCCCTCGAGGTGGAAGAGCTGGCCCGGGAAGCCGATCAGGAGGCCGCCGACGATCGACAGCACCGCCAGCACCTGCAGCGGCAGGGTCATGGTCCAGGGGGACTCGTGGAGGTGGTGCTCCGCCTCCTCGCCGCCGCGGAACGACCCGTGGAAGGTCATGTAGACGAGGCGGAACATGTAGAAGGCGGTCAGCGCGGCGCCGCCCAGGCCGAGGCCCCAGAGCAGGAAGTAGACGGTGCCGTGGCCGTTGAGGTCCGTCAGCCCGGCCTCGAAGGCCTTGGCCAGGATCAGGTCCTTGGACACGAAGCCGGCCAGCGGCGGGATGCCGGCGATCGCCACCGTTGCCGCGAGGAAGGTCCAGTAGGTCTTCGGCATGTACTTTCTGAGCCCGCCCATCTTGCGCATGTCCTGCTCGCCGCCGCAGGCGTGGATCACCGAGCCCGAGCCGAGGAAGAGGCAGGCCTTGAAGAAGGCGTGGGTCACGACGTGGAAGATGGCCGCGATGTAGGCGCCGACCCCCGCGGCGAGGAACATGTAGCCGAGCTGGGAGACCGTCGAGTAGGCGAGCACCTTCTTGATGTCGTTCTGCGCGAGGCCGATGGTGGC
Organism: Chondromyces sp.; assembly: GCA_035466375.1. Taxonomy (GTDB): domain Bacteria; phylum Acidobacteriota; class Thermoanaerobaculia; order Thermoanaerobaculales; family Sulfomarinibacteraceae; genus Sulfomarinibacter. The sequence continues at coordinate 21 of DATIVB010000562.1, read as the reverse complement.
CGAGAACACCGCGGTGACGCC
>DATIVB010000561.1:0-3524 GCA_035466375.1 Chondromyces sp. | reverse complement strand
AGCTCGTGGCGGTTCCGGCGCCGGCCGTGCGGGCCGCCGCGGCCCGGCAGTGCCGTCCGCTGCTTCCTGTTCGGCCCAGCGGTATCAGGCGGCTGCCGTCCGGTACCGGTCCTCGGCAGCGCAGGCTCATGGTAGCAAAGCGGGGAGGATGAAAAAACCCGGCGCCGAAGCGCCGGGTCGGATGGTCACGAGTGACTGAAGAAGATCAGAAACGAAGGCCCAGGGACACCCGGAAGGTGCGAGGCGTCTGGTAGTCGCCGTCGTTCTCGGGCTGGCCGAAGCTCGGGCCCTTCTCCCAGTCGAGGCCTTCCACCGGGGTGTAGGTCGGGTCGAAGGGGTTCCAGTACTGGCAGACCGAGCTCGCGCAGCCGTAGCTGCGGGTGTCGATCTTGGTGTTCACCCCGACGATGCCGTCCTCGTTGAAGACGTTGAGGACCTCGGGCTGGATGAAGAGCTCGATGTTCCGACCCACGAAGAACGAGAAGTTGAGCGACAGGTCGGAGCGGTGGATGTCGTCGGTGCGGTAGGTGTCGCGGGGCTCGACCCAGGTGGACGTCCACAGCGGCGGGGTCAGATAGCCGGGATCGGTGAACCACCAGTCGTAGCCGCCGCCGGCGAGGACCGTGGCGTTGGAGCCGTAGGGGGAGCCGGAGGAGAAGTTCTCGAGCCAGCTCGCGCTGAGGTTGAACCTCGAGGTGGAGATGACGTCCCAGACCACCCAGGCGCGCAGCTTGTGGCGCTGGTCGATGGCGAGGTCGCCGTCGGTGGCGTAGTTCACCGGCACGTACTCGGGGTAGTTGAGGATGCCCGAAGTGATCGGACCGGAGCCGGAGGTCTCACCGTCGAAGTTGCCGTAGGACCTGGACAGCGAGTAGGTGCCGCCCGCCTGGAGCCGGTTGTTGAAGCGGTACTGGATGGCGGTGTGGAGGCCGTCATACTCGCGCTTCAGCAGGTTGTCTTCGTTGACCACGACTCCGAGGTCGAAATCCGCGTCGACAAAGACGCCGGCGGCGATCTCGTCTTCCCAGAAGACCTGGCCGGTCGTCAGGTCGCGTTGGGTGGCGTAGAAGTCGTGGTACTCGCGGCGCACGTAGTCGGCGCGGAGCACGCCCTTGTTGCCGAGGCGCTTGGAAACACCGATCGAGTACTCGTCCGCGTAGGGCGACTTGAGGTTTTCGACGATCTGGTTGACGCCGCGGATCGCCGGCTGGGAGTACCAGAGGTCGGTGTTGCCGACGCCGCCCACCGAGTCGAACCAACCGAAGACGACCTCCATCGCCTCGGGCGTCGTGTACTGGCACAGCTCGGGGTGGTCTGGGCCGCAGATGTTGACGCCGTCGGTGTTGATCTGCGGTCCGCCGTACTCATAACCCAACCAGGAGGGTACGCCGGCGCCACCGAGGCTGGCCACGCTGTTGGCGATCGCGGTCACATAGCGGGCGACGCTCGCGTTGACAACCCAGTTGCCGTCGCCGTTGATGTCCCACGATGCGCCGAGACGGGGGCTGAAGCGGGAGTCGTCGGCCACCGTCGCACCGCTGCCGTCCACGCCGTCGTTCTTGTCGTAGCGCAGTCCGGCGCTGATGGTCCAGCGCGGGCTCAGGCGCCACGTGTCGTTGACGTACGCGGAGTTGGTTTTGTATTCGGTGCCCGCGCTGAGGTTGAAGATGGGCCAGTAGTCGACCTCGGCGTACTCACCGAACACCGGGTAGAACGTTCCGTTGAGATAGGCCGGACCGTCGTAGATATAGATCCTGAAGTTGGACGGCGTCTGGTAATTGTTGGAAAGGCGCATGTCGTTGTAGGAGTCGATGCCGAAGACCACATCGTGGGTGCCGGTGGAGCCGCCGAGGAACCAGGAGGCCTTGGCCAGCCAGTTCTCCATGTTCCGTTCTTCGTCGTCGCACTCGCCGCAGAAGGTCGCGGCGCCGGCGCGGCCGTAACCGGAAACGATGATCTCGGTGCCGTTGATCGGGTCGTCCTTGCCGATGCCGCCCGAGTCGGCGAACGTGAAGTGCCGCTGGGAGTACTGCGCTTCGACGAAGAAGCTCTCGGTGAGCACACCGGTGTAGTTCAGGGCCAGGAGATCCTGCGGCAGGTCCCGCATCTCGTCGATCTGCGACGGCTCCATCGGGATGCCGAAGGTGTAGTTGGTCTGAATCCGATCGACCTCCATGTAGGAGCCGATGAAGCGGTGGCTGCTGTGCGGCGACCAGGTCAGCTTGCCTTCGTAGCGAGTCTCCTCGTCGCCGTAGGTGTACGGCGTGAGGTCGAAGAACTGATTTGCCTGCTCGAGGCTCCGATCGCGGCCGGCGAGGAAGAACCACAGGGCGTCCTTCACGATGTAGCCGCCGAAGGTCGCCTCGTAAATGGTGTTTGTCTTATCCTCCTGGGAGGTGGTGAGCGGGGTCTCGCCGTTCCAGCTTTCATTGGTGAGACTGGCGCGGAAGGAGCCGGAGAACTGGTTGCCGCCGGACTTGGTGATCATGTTGACCACGCCGCCTGAGAAGCGGCCGTACTCCGCCGAAACGCCCGAGGTGGTGGTGGTGGTCTCCTCAACCGCGTCCTCGATGTAGAGATCGAACGGCTGGCCGCGGAGGTTCTCGTTGACCACCACGCCGTTGACCAGGAACAGGTTTTCGTACGACTGGGCGCCCGCGATGGTGACGTTTCCGCTTGGACCGGTTGAGTAGGCCCCTGGCGTCAACAACACCGATGACTGGAGATTGCGGGCAACGGGGAGCTCGTCGATGAGGTCCTGGGTGATCGTGAAGTTGGACTGCGAGCCGGAGCTGACCGTCTCGTAGTTCCCGGTCACCACGATCTCCTCCTCCACCGTCTCCGAGTACATCTCGGCGTCGATGGTCTTGGTCTGGGCGACCGACACCACGACCGGGATCTCGAGGGTCCGGAAACCGTCGAGGGCAAAGGAGATGATGTAGTCGCCGGGGGGCAGGAAGCGGAAGATGTACTCACCGCCCTCGCCGGTGATTGCCACCTTGTCGCCCTGCATGGCAGGCGAGCTCGCGGTGACGGTCACGCCGGGCATCGGCGCATCCTGGTGGGTCACCCGTCCGGTGATGGTGCCGGTGGGGTTCTGCGCCAGCAGGGGCGCCGCCATCAGCACGCAGGTCACGAGAGTAATAACAACACACGCACGATTTCGCATGTCAGCCTCCTTCTCGAAACTCCGGAAATACGATGAATCGATGATGAAAAATGAATGATCCGGACGCTCGGCCTACTCCTCCTTTCGCCGGCGGCGAGCCGCCCCGAGCTCCGGTGCGAGGGAAGAAAAACCAGTCACGTCTCAGCGAATATCAAGCACAATTCGTGCCATTTATTAAGTTTCTCATTTGCAGAATGATGCCTGATCGAGGTTTGTTCGCGGTGTCCGGATTCTCGAAGCTTGTCCGGAAAGCCGGATGATACCTCATCTCATGACCAGCGTTCACGACCCCGCAGGAGCCGGCGCGGCGGTCGGCGGGGAGCCCGACCGAGGGCGTTCCGCATCGGTCCGATTT
>DATIVB010000560.1:0-2737 GCA_035466375.1 Chondromyces sp. | reverse complement strand
CAGGGTCGACTTGCCGGAGCCGGAGGGACCGACCACCGCCACGAACTCGCCCTTTCCGACCACGAGGTCGATGCCCCGCAGCGCCTCCACCTTGATCTTGCCGGTGTCGTAGATTTTGGTGATGCCCTGCATGTCAATGATGTGACCGTTCGCACCCGCGGCCTGCTTCCCGTTCTTCTTGAACGACCAGTTCATGATGAGCCCCCTGCAGCCTTGCGGCGCGTCCCCGTCCGCGGGTCCTCACTTTCAAATTTCGGCCCGCGGTTTCGCCCGAAGGCCGCCGCCAACCGGTGCCGCGCTCGATCGAAACCGCGGGCCGAAATTTGAAGTTGAAGAAATCTCATGGCGTCACTCGTACCTCAGGGTTTCGGCGGGGTCGACGGTGGCGGCGCGGCGCGCCGGGAAGTACCCGGCGAGGATGCCGATGGTGCCGAGCACGCCGGCGGTGGCGGCGGCGATCTCCCACGACAGGGTCGGCTTGCCGAGGAACTCGAGGGCCTGGTTGCCCTCGACCGGCACCAGACTCAGCAGCAGGATCATGAACACCGCAATGGCGAGGCCGAGGGCCCCGCCCACCAGAGTGTAGGAGAGGCCCTGCAGCACGAAGGGCCCGGTCACCCACCCGCGGCGCGCCCCGAGCGCCATCTGGACGCCGATCTCGCGCGTCTTCTCCTTGACCACCGCGTACATGATGTTGGCGACGCCGATGCCGCCGATGAGCAGGGTCAGGGCGCCGATGATGCCGAGGAAGGTCTGCAGGCCGATCATGATGTTGGCCATGACCTTGGCGCCCTCGACGGTGTCCCACAGCCCGGTGACCTGCTCGTCCGTGGGGTCGAAGCGGTACCTCGCGGCCAGTGCCTCGTTGAACTGCTGCCGTGCCAGCGGCATGTCGGCGGCCGTCCTTGCCTGGAAAACGATGTTGGTCAGGCGCTGGCGGCCGAACTGGGCGGCGAAGGTGGTGATGGGGATGACGGCGCCGTTGGTGTCGGGGCCCTTGTAGGTGCCCATCTGCATCTTGTGCTGCAGCACTCCGATGACCAGGTAGGGCACGCGGTCGACGAAGAGCGTCTTGCCCACCGGGTCCTGCGCGCCGAAGATGTCCTCGGCCAGCTCGTCGCCGAGGAAAATCACCCGCCGCTTCTCGCGCTCGTCGTTGGCGTTGAAGAAGCGGCCGCCGGCCTGGGCGAAATGGTGGCGCATCTCGCCGTACTCCCAGTTGGCGCCGGTCACTCTGCCGGTGATGGTGTGGGTGCCCCAGGTCATCGAGCTCGACCAGCTGGTCATCTCGCCGATCACCCCCGAGGCCGCCGTCATGCGCCCGCGGAGGTAGGAGATGTCGTCCATGATCGGGCGGATGGGCCGGCCCTCGGGCAGCCCCTCCCAGACCTTCGAGGTCTCGTCGGGCCACCACACCGCGATGTTCTCGCCCATCCCGCGGCGGCCCTTCATCATCTGCCGCTTCAGCCCCTCCCCGAAGGACAGCAGCATGACGATGGCGACCGTCCCCCAGGCGATGGCGGCCACCGTCAGCAGCGCCCGCTTGCGCTGCAGCGACGAGGCCTTGACGAACAGCTGGGCCACGACCCGCCAGTCGAGGAGTCTCACACGACACCCCCGCCCGAATGAGGAATGAGGAATGAGGAATGAGGAATTCCCCTCCACCCACTCGGAGAACCCGAGAATCGGATTGGAATAGGTGCGCTGTCCGACATTCCTAATTCCTAATTCCTAATTCACAATTCATCGTCAGAGTTTCATCGCCACGACGGGGTCGAGGCGCGAGGCGTCGCGGGCCGGGAAGTAGCCGGCGACGAAGCCCACCAGGCCGAGCACCGAGGCGGTCAGGACGGCGAGGCCCGGGGACAGGGTCGGCAGACCCACGTACTCCTCGAGGTTCGTCGGGAAGGCCGCGCAGATGCCGAACGAGATGGCGAGGCCGATGGCGCCCCCGATCGCAGTCAGGATCATGGTCTCGAGGAGGAACTGGCCGAGGATGGCGCGGCCGCGCGCCCCGAGCGCCATCTTGATGCCGATCTCCCGGGTGCGCTCCTCCACCACCACGTTCATGATGTTGGACACGCCGATGCCGCCGACCACGAGGGTGAGCACGCCCATGATGCCGAGGAAGACCTTGAAGCCGAGCATGAAGGCGTCCATGAAGACGAACATCTCGGAGGTGTCCCAGAGCTGGATCGCCTGGTCGTCGTCGGGATGGAAGCGCAAACGGCCGCTCAAGGCCGCCCGCACCTGGTCGTTGAGCGTTCCGTTCAGGTCTGGGGTGGGCGCCTTGTAGATGAAGTTGTCGACGTACTTCTGGCCGGTGAGGGCGCGGAAGGTCGACTCCGGAATGATCATCTTGGAGTGGTCGCGGCCCGAGTACGAGGAGTCCTGCTCCTTCGGTCGGAGCACGCCCACCACCAGGAACGGAGAGCCGTGCAGCATCACCGTCTCGCCCACCGCCTCCTGCGTGCCGAACAGGTCCTCGGCGAGCTCGTTGCCCACGAAAACCACCCGCCGCCGCTGGGCGACGTCGAGGTCGTTGATGAAGCGGCCGCCCACCGCCGGCACCATGTTGCGCATCGGTCCGTAGGCCGGCGACACGCCCGAGACGTCCACCGATCGCTGGCGGTCGCCGTAGCGCGCGATCAGGCCCTCCGAGTACTCGCCGGAAATGCCGGCGATGAGGGGTACCTGGGCCTTCAGGAACTCGATGTCCTCCTCCATCATCCGCATC
>DATIVB010000559.1:0-1736 GCA_035466375.1 Chondromyces sp. | reverse complement strand
CAGCTCGAGCTCGCGCGCCAGCCGCTCCTTCTCCGCCACGTCGGCCAGCATCGACTGCACCGAGCCCGTCATGTGGTTGAACGACCTCGCCAGGTCGCCGAGCTGGTCGCGCCGCTTGACCGGTACCCGGTGGTCGAGGTTACCGCGCTCCACCTCGCGCGCCCCGACCGAGAGGCGCCGCACCGAACGGGTGATCGAGAGAATCATCGTCGCCGCGACCGCCGCGGTGAGGCCGTAGATGACGATGAAGAAGGCGGCCAGCACTGCCAGCGGCGCGAGGATGTTCGAGCCCAGCTCGTAGCGGGACATCGTGAAGTCGCGCCACACCTCGCGCGGCGAGGTCCGCAGCAGTGCGAGCGCGCTCGCGCTTTCGATCCGCTCGCCGGTGTCGAGATCGACCACGTCGGGGCTCACCCGGAACCAGATCACCGACGGCTTCGAGAGCAGGTCGTTCCGGTCGCTGCTCCACGGCGGCCACAGCTCGTCGCCGGTGAAGGTGCGGCCGTCCATCGTGAACTTCACCTCGCCGCCGAGGTCGAGGTTGGCGGCGGCCTCGCCGCTGCCTGCACCCTCGGCGCCGACCGACTCCAGCAGCGCGACGTCGAACCACCACGTCTCGCTGATCGCCCGTGCCGTCTCACGGTCCAGCGGCACCAGGGCCACCACCCGCTGCTGCGGACCGCCGGCCGCGGCCACCAGGGCGAAGACCTTCCCCTCGTGGACCGCCAGGACCTCGCGCTGGCCGCCGGTCACCCAATCGACCGCGGGCAGGCCCGCCTCGTCGCCCAGGTCAACCATTCGGTCTCCGAAACCGACCTGCCAGACGACTCGCGTCAGGGGCTCGGGATTGCGGGCCGCCAGCTCCTCGAGCAGCGCGAGCGCGGCGTCAGGACCGGCCGCCCTCGCCCTCGCGGCCACCGCCTCTGCCTCCCAGGCGAGCTGCCACTGCACCCGCCGCAGCTCGGAACCGAAGCGCACCGAGGTGTACTGGCCCATCAGGATCCACAGCCCGACCGCCGCGAACGCGGTCGCGAAGACGAAGGGCGTCACGCCGATCATGAGGTAGGAAATCGCCAGCCGCACGCCGACCCGGTAGGTCATCCATCGCCACAGGCGCCACAGCAGGAGCCACAGACTCGCCGCGACCCACAGCAGCGCCATGAGCGACAGCACGCCGGCGGCGGCGGACTCGCCGTTCCACGCGACCGCCGCCACAGCACCGCCGATGAGCAGTGCGCCGGCGAGCAGCCAACGGCGTCGGTTCCTGGTCACGGTCCGCCGCCCTCCCCGTTGCCCTCCACCGAGGGGAAGAGCCAGGGCTCGCTCGCCGGCGGCGCGCCGTCGGGCTCGTGGCAACGCCGGCAGCGGGCCTCGTAGGAGCCGGCCGCGCCGACCACCACCAGCTCGTCGGAGGCGATCAGCCGCTGCGTGTAGGCGGCCGACGCCCCACAGCTGGTGCAGATCGCGTTGATCTTGTGCACCCGCTCGGCGATCGCGAGCAGGGTCGGCATCGGGCCGAAGGGCACGCCGCGGTAGTCCATGTCGAGCCCGGCGACGATGACCCGCTTGCCGAGGTTCGCGAGGTGGCCGCACACGCCCGGCAGACCGTCGTCGAAGAACTGGGCCTCGTCGATGCCCACCACTTCGGTGCGCGGGTCGAGGCGCGGCATGATCTCATCCGAGCGCTCCACGAGCTCGCAGGGGATGCGCATCTGGGAGTGCGAGACCACGTCGCC
>DATIVB010000558.1:0-2624 GCA_035466375.1 Chondromyces sp. | reverse complement strand
CGGCGAGCTCAAGCGCCGCAACGCCAAACGCGGCATCGTCACCATGTGCATCGGCGGCGGGATGGGGTTCGCGTACCTGCTCGAGATGGCGTAGTCACGCCGATTGGAACGCAATCGCCCCCGAGCACCGCGCTCGGGGGCGTTTTAATGATGAATTAGGAATGAGGAATTAGGAATGCCAACCGCCCACCCGCAGCATCGACCGAGGGGATGGGCGGGAATTCCTAATTCCTCATTCCTAATTCCTAATTCGTAGCGAGTCGCTTCTCGATGTTGCGCAGAATCTGCAGCGCCACCGAGCGGTCGCCGAACGTGCCGACCTTGATGCGGATCGAGGTGCTCTCGAAATCGACCGCCTCCAGGCCGATGCTGACCTTGGTCCCCACCGCCATGCGGGCGGTGATCTTCCCCTTGAGCCGGTCGACGGTGCTGTCGACGGCGACCAACTCGAGGTCGTCGAGGGTCGCGGTGGTGGCGTTCACCACCTCCGGCATCGGAGCCGCCAGCACCGAGACGAGGGCACCCTCGACCCAGCTGTAGCTCGCCTCCGTACCTTCGGGCGTGACAACCGCCGACGAACAGCCCGCCACGACCCAGACACCCAGCAGAACGAGTAGCAGTTTCTTCATACCCCGAACCCTACCCCCGCGGATCACGATTGTCGAGACCTCTCTTGTGGGCCGCAGGCAGTGGATATATTCTGACGGGCGGGGAGGCGAATGAGCAACATCATCGCGGTGCGGCGCGAAACCAAGAGTCTGTGGGAGCGGCGGGCCGCTGTGACCCCCGACCTCGCGCGCAGGCTCGTGTCCGGCCACGGTATCGAGGTCCTCGTCCAACCGTCCTCGCGCAGGGTTTTCAACGACGCGGAGTACGTCCGCGCCGGGGCGCGGCTGACGGGGAACATCTCCGACGCGAACGTCGTCATCGGAGTCAAGGAGATCCCGCTCGACGCCTTCCAACCCGGCACCGCCTATCTCTTCTTCTCGCACGTCATCAAGGGCCAGCCCTACAACATGGCGATGCTGGCGAGGATCATCGAGCGCGGCTGCACGCTCATCGACTACGAGACCGTGTGCGACGACAAGGGCCAGCGCCTGATCTTCTTCGGCCGCTACGCCGGCCTCGCAGGGATGATCGACACCCTGTGGGCGCTCGGGCAGCGGCTCAAGCGCGAGGGCATCGCCACGCCGCTGGCAGGAATCGAGCAGGCTCACACCTACTCCTCTCTCGACGACGCCAAGAAGGCCGTGCGCGAGGCCGGCGAGAAGATCGCGTCCGTGGGCCTCCCGGACGGGCTGCCGCCCCTCGTCATCGCCATCGCGGGCTACGGCAACGTCGCCGTCGGGGCACGCGAGATCCTGGCCGAGCTCCCAACCCGCGACGTGCCGCCCGACGCGCTCTCCTCGCTGTTCGACGAGCCGTCGCCGCACTGCCTCTATCAGACGACCTTCCGCGAGGAGCACCTCGTCGAGCCCGTGGCGGAAGGCGCCGCGTTCGAGCTCCAGGACTACTACGACAACCCGGAGAACTACCGCCCGGTCTTCGAGCGCCACCTCCCCCACCTGACGGTGCTCGTGAACTGCATCTACTGGGACGCGCGATACCCGCGCCTGGTCACCGTGGACCGCTTACGGTCGCTCTACGGCGGGCCGGCGCCGCCGCGCCTCCGGGTGATCGGCGATCTCAGCTGCGACATCGAAGGCGCCATCGAGTGCACGGTCAAAAGCACCGAGCCGGTCGATCCGGTCTATGTCTTCAATCCGGGCGACGGCTCCATCGTGTCCGGCGTCGAGGGCAACGGTCCGGTGGTGCTGGCGGTCGAGATCCTGCCCGCCGAGCTGCCGCGCGAGGCGTCGGAGGAATTTTCCACGGCACTCGCCCACTTCATCCCCGCGCTCGCGACGGCCGATTTCTCCGCGCCATTCGAACAGCTCGACCTGCCGCCGGAGCTCAAACGGGCGGTCATCGTCCACCGCGGCCGCCTGACCCCGGACTACGCCTACCTCGAGGAGCACCTCGCGGCCCACGCCGGGGGCTGATCGAAGCTCCCGGTTGATTTGTGCCGAGAGCCGCGGTAGTGTTCTCTGCGCACCGCGCCGAACCGAACGCCCTCGCCAAACACGAGAGCAGGCGCGACGGCAGCGGTTTCAACATTGACCGTCGTTGGGAGCTCCGGCTTCCAACGGCCACAGCCTCTTCCCCTGTTCTCTCCGGGTCTCCCGACCCGGTTTTTTCGTGCCCGGGCACGAAAAAAAAAGGGGCTCGAGGCTCGCCCCGTGCCCGTGTCCGGTTCCGGGTCCGTGCCCGACTCCGCCCACTCGATACAGAGTCGAGGCACTCAACGCGATCACCTTTGTGGGGCAGGCGTCCCGCCTGCCGGGTGGGTGGGCACCGTGCGAACGTTGGAACGGTCAACGTTTCAACGTTGGTCGTACTTCTCGAGCGGCGCACAGAAATACGATTGGTCGCGGTCGTTCTCATTTCGGGGACGTTCCGGCATAATGCACTCATGACCCGCAAGATCCGCAACACCGGTCGCGCGATCGACGTGTCGGACCGCATACCGGTCTTGGTCGAGATGCTCGGCAACGAGCCCGACCTGGTCGCGGTCTACCTCTACG
>DATIVB010000557.1:0-16903 GCA_035466375.1 Chondromyces sp. | reverse complement strand
TGGTGGAGCCGAACGGGATCGAACCGTCGACCTCTTGAATGCCATTCAAGCGCTCTCCCAACTGAGCTACGGCCCCACAGGGAGGGTCTTTGTAGCAAACGCCGGGGTGCGTGTCAATCGGTGCTAGAATGACCGTTGCGGGGAAGCGCACGGGGCCTGGTGGCTTCCGCGGACTTCAAATCCGTTGAGCCGGCCTCAGTCGGGTCGGTTGGAGGGTTCGATTCCCTTGCGCTTCCGCCACCTCGTTCAGGGGCGGCGGGTGCGCCACGCACAGACGATTCAGGGCACGAGGGTGACCGTTGATGTCAGCGGAAGAATTCGTTTATCGAAGCGAGTTGGAAAAGACTCCGCTGCCCGAGATTCTGTCCACGATCAACCGGTACGGAGTCCCCGGCGTGCTCGAGGTCACCCGCGACGAGATTATCAAGCGGGTCTTCTTTCTCGACGGCGACGTGATCTTCGCGACCTCGAGCGATCGTTCCGAGTCGCTCGGCGAGTTTCTCCTCCGCAGCGAAGAGATCACCAGGGAGCAGCTGCAGCAATCGTCCGAGGAGTTGTCGGCAACTCCCGGGGCGCGGCACGGCGAGGTCCTGGTTCGCATGAACATTCTCAGCCAGGAGGACCTCGGCCGTGCGGTGCGGCGGCAGGTCCAGGCGATCGTATGGAGCCTCTTCAACTGGAGCCGGGGAAGCGTCAGCTTCAAGGTCGGCAGCGCCCGCGACGACGAGGTGTTCAAGATCAAGATCCCGACTGCGCGGGCGGTGCTGGCGGGCTGTCGACTGATCGAGGACCCGAAGATCGTCACCGCCAGACTCGGCGGCCGCGGCGCGGTACTCAAGAGGCTGCCGCGGCCGTCCCACCTGGAGAAGTTCCGTTTCGAGCCCGAGGAGCAGCAGCTCCTGGAGCTGGTCAACGGCAAGCGCAACCTCTACGAGCTCTGCGAGGCGGGCCCCCTGAGCCCGGGCGCCAACGCGCGGGTCATCTACGCCCTCGTCGAGCTGCAGATGGTGAGCGTGGACCCGGCGGGAAGCGGGAAGATACTGATTCAGGTGCGGGGTTAGGAGCAACATGCCGCTGTACGAGTTCGAATGTTTCGTGTGCAAGCATCGGTTCGAGAAGATCCGCCGCGTTGACGACGACTCACCGGTGACGTGTCCCCGGTGCGAGGGAGAGGTTCGCCGACTGTTGAGCGCGCCGGCCCTGCAGTTCAAGGGCAGCGGCTGGTATGTCACCGATTACGGCAAGGGCAACGGCAGCCGCTCGGCGGCTCTGGCCAAGACGGAGCACTCCGAGAGCTCCGAAAGCTCCGACAGCGCGCCGAAGCCGAAGCCCGCCGACAAAGCAGAGAGCAAGGCGGAGAAGAAGGCCAGCACGTCGTGAATGAGGAATCAGGAATGAGGAATTAGGAATGCCGCCCGCCCACCTGCGGCGCCTTCGCAACGTCCTGCCAGCCACCCCGTAGAGTTAATGTGTTCGAGGAGACGCGTGACCCGCAATGTCAGGCGGGGGTGGATGGGAATTCCTAATTCCTCATTCCGAATTCCTAATTTTCCCTCGGGAATCCCGGTACGCGTTCGAACAGCAGCGTGGCTCCGGGCTCGATGCCGTGGGCCTTTGCCCTGCCGGCGCCGAGCTCGAGCACCGCGAGGGCCGGAACCTCGGGCGAGTAGGTCGGGCAGGGGTCGGCGGCGCACGGCGGCACCTCGGGGATGACATCCACCACCATGCCGGCCGGGTCGAGAAACACCAGATCGAGCGGTATCAGGGTGTTCTTCATCCAGAAGGAGGGCAGTCGCGCCTCGTCGAAGAGGAAGAGCATGCCGCGGTCGGCGGCCAGCGACGGCCGGAACATCAGCCCGTTGGCGATCTCTTCCGGTGAAATGGCGAGCTCCAGCCGGACGGTGGAGCCGTCGGGCAGGGTCGCGCGCGGGCCTTCCACACGGCCCGGGGACGCGGCCGTGGCCGGCGGCTCGGGCGCCGGCTGCGAGCAACCAGTGATGACGAGCGCCGCCATCAGCACCTGTTTCCATCGCTGCGGACGCATGAACGCCGACGCATCGAGTTTCATGGGCACTCCCGGTTCGAGGTTGCGGGGCTCAGTCATCGCGGGCGATGCCGAGCTTCTCCGCATGATAGCGGAAAGCCCGGTAGGACATGCGCAGCAGGTCCGATGCCTTCTTCTGGTGCCCTCCGGTGCGGTCCAGCGCCTGCAGGATCAGCGAGCGCCGCACGTTGTCGAGGTACTCCTCGATGTCGATCCCTTCCTCGGGAAGGCCGACGGTCTCGATTCGCGGGCCGTCGGAGCTGCCGCGGAGGTGCTCCGGCAGGCTGCCCGAGGTGATGAGCTCGGAGGCCTCGAGGGCAACGGTGCGTTCGATGACGTTCTCCAGCTCCCGGACATTGCCGGGCCAGGCGTACGCCTGCAGGACTCGCAGCGCGTCCGGGCTGAGCCGCTTCGGGGCTTGGCCGAAGGCCTCGCAGGTGCGCTCGACGAAATGGCGTGCGAGCTCGGGCAGGTCCTCGATGCGCTGCCGGAGCGGTGGCAGGTGCACGTGCAGGACGTTGAGTCGGTAGAAGAGGTCCTCGCGGAAGCTTCCGTCCTTGACGCCCTGCTCGAGGTCGCGGTTGGTGGCGGCGAGGACGCGCACGTTGACCGGTACCTCGCGGGTCGCTCCGACCGGGCGCACCCGGCGCTCCTGCAGGACGCGCAGCAGCTTGACCTGCATGAGCGGTGTCAGCTCGCCGACCTCGTCGAGCAGCAGGGTGCCGTTCTCGGCGTCCACGAACAGGCCCTTGTTGTCGCGGATCGCGCCGGTGAAGGAGCCTCTCACGTGGCCGAAGAGCTCCGACTCGAGCAGGCCTTCCGGAAGGGCGCCGCAGTTGACCGAAAGAAACGGCCCGTTGGCGTTGGCGGAGAACGCGTGGATCGCCTGCGCGAGCAGCTCCTTGCCGGTGCCGCTCTCGCCGGTGATGAAGACCGTCGACGGCGTCGCGGCGAGCCTCGGCACCATGTTGAGGATGCGCCGGATGGCGGGGCTCGAGCCGATGAAGTTCGGTACCTCGCGCTCGTCCTCGGGCTCCCGGGGAGTCCCGAGGAGCTTGGTCAGGATGAGCTTGAGATCGTCGACGTTGAAGGGCTTGGAGAGATACTCTGCGGCGCCCGCGCGCAGTGCCTCGAGGGCGTGCTGGGGTGTGGTGTGGGCGGTGATGATGATGAACGGCGAGGCGACATGACGTCGGCGCGCATCGGCCAGCACCTCGAGACCGCTGCCGTCCGGCAGCTTGAGGTCGCACATCACGAGGTCGAAGGTCTCGTCGCGGAGGCGCGCGATGCCGCGCTCGACGGTGTCGGCGGTCGACACCTCGTAGCCCTCCTGCTCGAGCAGGATGGTCAGAAACTCGCGCAGCGACTTCTCGTCGTCCACCACGAGGATGCGGCCGAGGCTCATGCGCCGGCCCTCGCAACCGGCAGCTCGACCGTGACCGTGGTGCCGCTCCCAGGCACGCTGTCGATGGCGATCGTCCCGCCGTGGTCTGCAACCGCGGCGTACACCACGGCGAGCCCGAGCCCGGAGCCTCCGGGATGGGTGGTGACGAACGGCTCGAACGCCTGACGGCGCACCTCCTCGGTCATGCCGACCCCGGTGTCGCGCCAGCGCAGCACCACCAGTCCGTTCCGCCGCTCGCCGGAGATCTCGAGCTCGCCGCCGTCCGGCATCGCCTGCAGCGCATTGCGCGAGAGGTTCCAGAAGATCTGCCGCAGCAGCTGCTCCTCGCCGTCGAGCACCAGCCGGTCCGGGACCTGGAGGCGGAGACGGTGGTTGTCGTGGTGCTCGTCGGAGCGGCCCAACAGGTCCATGCAGTCGCGCAGGATGGCGCTGACGTCGCACTCGGTGAGGTCCGACGCGGTCATCTTCCGGGGCCTGGTGTAGGCGAGGAAGCCGTCGAGAATTCCGGACAGGCGGCGCGACTCGTCGACCAGGATGTGCAGCAGACGCTGGCCCGTGTCGTCGAAGGAGCCGGCCGACGCGAGCATCTGCGCCGAGCCCGAGATCGAGGCCAGCGGGTTCTTGATCTCGTGGGCCATGCGTGCCGCGAGCTCACCGACCGCCGCCATCCTCTCCTGGAGGCGGAGCCGTTCGGCCTCGAGCTTGATCTCGGAAAGGTCCTGGAAGGTGACGATGAAACCCAGCACCACGTCCCTTTCGTCGGCGAGCGGCCCCACCGTGAGGCCGAAGCGGACGCCGTTGGCAGCCGCCGTGCCCTCGAGGCGCATGACCCGGCGGTCGACGGCGCGGGCCATGAGCAGGCCCCAGTTCTGGTCGGCGAGCGGCATGATCTCCTCGAGGCTCCTGCCGACCGCGGCCTCGCCGTCCGCCATCTCGAGCATGCGAGCTCCGGCCGGGTTGAGGTGCAGGATCCGGCCTTCGAGGTCGGTCGCGATGATGCCGGCGCCGACCGAGCGGATCACGTGGTCGGTCAGGGCGACGAACTGCTTGGTGCGCTCCGTTTCCTCCCGCAGCCGGTAATGGGCCCGGCGCAGCGATTCGCCGAGGTAGGAGACGAGCACCGCCACGAGCGCGAAGCCGATGACGTTGGTGAGCAGCTGGACGAGGATCCTGGAGGTCGGCACCGCGATCTGGATGCCGGCGAGGTTCTCCGGGACCGGCAACACCCCGAAGACCATGAGGTCGACGAGCAGCCCGTAGGCGACCGCCGACAGGCCGGCGAAGATCAGGCCGCCGCCGCGCATCAGCATCGCGGCCACCGCGATCACCGTCAGGTAGAGGAACGAAAACGGCGAATACAGCCCGCCCGTGAAGTACACGAAGCCGGTCACCACGGCGATATCACCGAGAAGTTGGACCCACGACTGCAGCAGCGGCGACACCCGTCGCGCGTACAGCACCAGATAGAGCAGCGAGAGCCCGAAGCTGAACAGGATGAGCCCGTAGAAGTTCCGCAGGGGCAGGATCTTCTCGCTGTTGAACTGGATCAGCAGGATGCTCAGAAAGAGCGTGGAGATGACGACGAGCCGGAGGCCGATCAGCCACCGGAGCCCCTGCGACGAAGGAGAGGGCGGAGCCGATGCCGCGGATGGATCCCGCAGGTTCTCGGTCATCGGCGACCGCGTGGCCATCAGCCGATCTGGCTGATGAGCGAGAACATGGGCAGGTACATGGCGACGACGATGGTCCCGATCACGACACCCAGAAACGCGATGATGACCGGCTCGATCAGCGACATCATGCCTTCGACGGCGGCGTCGACCTCGTCCTCGTAGAAGTCCGCGATCTTCGACAACATGGTGTCCATCGCGCCGGTCTGCTCGCCGACGGCGATCATCTGGCACACCATCGGCGGGAACTGCTCGGAGCGAATCAGCGGGTCGGCGATGGTCTTGCCTTCCTCGACCTCTTTGCGGACCTTCAGGATGGCCTCTTCGATGACCGCGTTACCGGCGGTGCGCGCCGTGATCTCCAGCGACTCGAGGATCGCCACACCGGAGGCGAGGAGGGTCCCGAGGGTGCGGCAGAAGCGAGCCACCGCGATCTTGCGCAGCAGCAGGCCGAGGACCGGCGTCTTGAGCATCAGCTTGTCGAGCTGGTAACGACCGGCGTCGGTCTGGTAGTACTGGCGAATGCCGATGATCGCGCCGACGACCACCAGGATGATCAGCCACCAGAACTGGCCGATGAAGCGCGAGAGGTTGACGATGACCTGGGTGAGGAAGGGCAGCTGGCCGCCGAGGCCCTCGAACAGGGCCGCGAACACCGGAATCACCTTCCACAGGATGACGTACACCACGACGATCGCGATGGTCACCACCGATGCCGGGTAGATCAACGCCGATTTGACCTGGGATTTGAGCTTGACGGTCTTCTCGATGTAGGTCGCGAGACGCTGCAGAATGGTGTCGAGGATACCGCCTGCCTCGCCCGCGGCCACCATGTTGACGTAGAGGTCGTCGAATGCCTGGGGGTGCTTGCGCATGGCCTCGGCCAGCGAGGAGCCGCCCTCGACGTCCTGCCGGATCTGCAGGATGACCTTCTGAAAGGCCTTGTTGTCCTGCTGTTGGCCGAGGATGTCGAGGCACTGTACGAGCGGCAGGCCGGCGTCGATCATGACCGAGAACTGGCGGGTGAAGACGGCGATGTCCTTCGACTTGATGCCGCCGCCGAACTTGGGCAGGGCGATCTCCTTGCCCTTCTCCTTGACCGTGGTGACGACGATCTGCTGGCGGCGCAGCGCCGCGATCACGGCATCCTTGCTGTCGCCGATGAGAACGCCCGTCTGGGCGGCGCCGTTCCGGTCACGACCCTTCCATTCGTAGCTGGGCATCTCAGCTCCTTCCTGCTCGCCGCGGCTCGGGGGTCGGGGCAACTGCACCCACGCCCCGATTGATCATGTCCTGCAGCTCGTCCGGGTAGGAGCTGTAGGACAGCGCCGTCTGGAGGGAAATGATCCTGCGGTGGTAGAGCGTGGCCAGGCCTTGGTTGAAGGTCTGCATGCCGTGCTTGATCTGCCCCGCCTGCATCATCGAGTAGATCTGGTGGATCTTGTCCTCCCGGATCAGGTTGCGGATGGCCGAGCTGGGGATCAGGATCTCGCAGCACAGCGCCCGTCCCTTGCCCGAGGCCCGCCGCAGCAGCGACTGGCAGATGATTCCCTCGAGGACGAAGCTGAGCTGGGCGCGGATCTGCGACTGCTGGTGCTCGGGGAAGACGTCGACGATGCGGTTGATGGTCTGCGGCGCGGAGTTGGTGTGCAGGGTGGCGAAGGTGAGGTGGCCGGTTTCGGCGATACGGAGGGCGGACTCGATGGTTTCGAGGTCGCGCATCTCACCGATCAGCACCACGTCGGGATCCTCGCGGAGGACCGAGCGCAGGGCGTTCGGGAAGGAGTGGGTGTCGGCGTGCAGCTCGCGCTGGTTGACCATGCACTTCTTGTGCGAGTGCAGGTACTCGACCGGGTCCTCGATGGTCAGGATGTGGAGCGAGTTCTCACGGTTGACCTTGTCGATCATCGCCGCCAGCGTGGTCGACTTGCCGGAGCCGGTCGGTCCGGTCACCAGCACGAGCCCGCGCGGCTTGCTGCACAGGCCCTCCACCGCCGGCGGCAGCCCGAGCTCCCGGAAGCCGAGGATCTCGTACGGAATGCGCCGAAAAGCGCCGGCAACGGCACCGCGCTGCATGTAGATGTTGGCGCGGAACCGCGCCAGCCCCTTGACCCCGAACGAGATGTCGAGCTCGAGGTTCTCCTCGAAGCGGTGCTTCTGGGCGTCGGTGAGAACCGAGTAGGCCAGCTTCTTGGTGTCGACGGCGGTCATCGGGGGGTGTGACAGGGTCACCAACGAGCCGTCCACGCGAATCAACGGAGGCGAGTTGGTCGTGATGTGGAGATCGGTCCCACCCTTCTCGACCATGGTCTTGAGAAGCTGGTGCAGGCTGACGGACATTGGCGTTTCCCTCCGACTACAGGACCGACTCGCGCACCACTTCTTCGATGGTCGTGACGCCTTCGCGGATCTTCTGCAATCCTGAATGCCTCAGACTGATCATACCTTCCTCGATCGCCTTGCGCCGCAGCTCGACCGCCGACGCGCCGGACAGAATGAGCTCGCGCACGTCCTCACCGACGACCATCACCTCGTAGATACCGATCCGGCCGCGGTAGCCGCGCTGGTTGCACTCGTCGCAGCCGCGGCCGCGGAAGATCTGGATGTTGGGTGCTTCGGATTCGTTGAAGCCGATGTTGAGGAGCGCCTGAATCGGCACGTCCTCGGGCTGCTTGCACTTCTCGCAGACGCGGCGCACCAGCCGCTGGGCGACGACGAGGTTGACCGAGGTCGCGACCAGGAAAGGCTCGATGCCCATGTTCATGAGTCGGTTGATCGAGGACGGGGCGTCGTTGGTGTGCAGGGTGGACAGCACCAGGTGACCGGTGAGGGCCGCTTTGATGGCGATCTCAGCGGTCTCGAAGTCCCGGATCTCGCCGACCAGGATGATGTTCGGGTCCTGGCGCAGGAAGGACCGCAGGGCAGCGGCGAAGTTAAGCCCGATGGACTCCTTCATCTGGACCTGGTTGACGCCGACGAGCTGGAACTCGACCGGGTCCTCGGCGGTCATGATGTTGGTCTCGGAGGTGTTGATGCGCGAGATCGCGGAGTACAGGGTGTTGGTCTTGCCCGAGCCCGTGGGACCGGTCACCAGGACCATGCCGTAGGGCTGGAAGATCGCCTCCTCGAAGTTCTTCAAACTCGACTTCTCGAAGCCGAGCTTGGTCATGTCGAGCATCAGCGAGTCTTTGTCGAGCAGCCGCATGACGATCTTCTCGCCGTGCAGGGTGGGCAGGGTGGAAACGCGGAAGTCGAGCTCTTTGACCTTGCCCTGGAACTTCATCTTCAGCTTGATGCGGCCGTCCTGGGGCAGCCGTTTCTCGGCGATGTCGAGCTTGGCCAGGATCTTGATGCGCGAGGCGATGGCGTCGCGCAGCTTGAGCGGCGGATTCATGATCTCGTACAGCACGCCGTCGATCCGGAAGCGGACCCGGTAGCTCTTCTCGTACGGTTCGATGTGGATGTCCGATGCGCTGCGCTTCAATGCATCGGTGAGGATCAGGTTCACAAGGCGCACCACCGGCGCCTCGTCAGCGCTCGCTTCGAGATCCTTGATGTCGAGGTTCTCCTCCTCCTCGAGGAGCTCGAGCGACGCCTCGTCCACCGTCGACAGGTCCTCCATGACCTTTTTCAGCTCGATGGAGTGGCTGGTGCCGAAGTACTTGTCGATCGCCTCTCTCAGGGCCTCTTCCGAGGCCACGACCGGCTCGACCCGGTAGCCGGTGATGAACGTGATGTCATCCATCGCGAAGACGTTCGACGGGTCGGTCATGGCCACGGTCAGGGTGGCGCCGGTCTTGGACACCGGAATGAACTGGTACTTGCGCGCGACGTCGGCCGGAATCAGGCGGATGATCGCCTCGT
Source organism: Chondromyces sp. (assembly GCA_035466375.1). Classification (GTDB taxonomy): domain Bacteria; phylum Acidobacteriota; class Thermoanaerobaculia; order Thermoanaerobaculales; family Sulfomarinibacteraceae; genus Sulfomarinibacter. The sequence continues at coordinate 7,920 of DATIVB010000557.1, read as the reverse complement.
CAATGTCGAAATGTTTGAGATTGATCGACGGAACCCCAAACTGCTGCGAAAGGCAGTCGAGAATGTCCTCCTCGGTCACGAAACCGAGGCTCACGAGATGCTCGCCGAGGCGACCTCCGTTGGCCCGCTGCTCCTCGAGCGCTTTGGCCAGCTGGTGCTCGTTGATCAGCTTGGCTTTGATCAGAAGTTCGCCGATTTTCAGTGCCATACATGCCGTCCAAAACGATTGTCGAATGCACCTAAAATTGTAGCACCCGGTGAGGCGTGACTCATGTGTGGGTCGGGCCGAAATAAACGCGCATCCCATCTATCGTAACAAAAGGCTTCTCTTTCGGGGAATCGGCCCGTTTTTTCTTTCTCACGCCGGCACCGTTGGCGGTTCAATACGCTGCGAGGAGCTGCCGCGCCGCAGCGCCGATCTCCTCTGCGGCGACCTCGCGGAAAGGCCGGCTTCGAGCCGAGCCGGACGCCCGGCCGGCCGGGTCGGTCGACCCGGAGACCACCGCCGTCCGAACGCCGAGAGGGCCGTTGCGGCGCCAGTCGCTGGCGAGGAAGACCGCGACGGTCGGGACCTCGAAGCTCGCGGCGAGATGGACCGGTCCGGTGTCCCCGCCGATCACCAGCGCGGCGCCTCCGAGCAGGGCCGCGAGCTCCTCGAGGTCGGTGGGCGGCGCGAGGTGGGCGCCGGCGGCGGCGGCGATTCGCCCGGCCCGGGCCTGCTCGCCCGGCCCCCAGGCCACCACCACCTCGAGCGCCGATCCTGAAGCGAGGTCGCGGGCCACCGCAGCGAGGGTGCTCTCGGCAATCAGCTTGTGGCCGCCGCCGGCCCCCGGCAGCAGCACGGCGTAGGTCGTGCCGGTCCAGGGCCCGGATGGACACCGCCCGGCGGCCCTCGCCAGCAGCCACGAGCCGTCGGGTGGTGTGAGCGTCGGCGGCGCCGCGCCCACGGCGCGGACCAGCTCGAGATTGGTCTGAGCGACGTGCGTGCCGGCCGGCGCGCCGGCCACCGTCCCGGTGTAGGCACAGCCGGCGAGGCGCTCGCGGCGCCATGGGGGGGCGAGGCCGATGCGGCGGGGCGCACCGGTCCAGCGGGTCACGAGAGCCGACTTCAGCAGGCCCTGCGGGTCGAGAGCCAGCTCGGGCTGCAGCTCGTGCAGCCCGCTCTTGAGGACGCCGATCTCGAAGCGCGTTGCCGCCGACAGCGGACGACGCCGCCAGGATCGGGTGCGGGTGGTGAGCACCGAATCGACCGCGGGGTGCCCCTCGACGAGCGTGCGAAACGCTTCCTCCACCACCCACGTCAGGTGCAGGCGCGGCTCGGCGGCGCGCAGCGCCTCGGCCAGCGGCCAGGTGTGGACGATGTCGCCGAGGGCGGAGAGACGGACGAGGACGACCCTCACGACTACCCACCCGCCCATTTCGGATTCCGGATTTCGGATTTCGGAATGCCACCCGCCCACCCGTCCACCGAGTTTTGAGTTTTGAGTTTTGAGTTTTGAGTTCCCGACCGGCCCCCCGCGTTGCTGATCGGGCCGCTGGGCTGGGTGGGGGAAAACTCAAAACTCATAACTCAAGACTCATAACTCACGCCTTGTTGCCGAAGCGGTCGAGGATGATGCCGATGAGATCCGTCGTGGCATGGTCCTTGGGATCGCCGCAGATGGCGGTGCGGCCGCCGTAGGCCGCGACCACCGCGCGCTCGGGGACCGAATCCACGGTGTAGTCGGTGCCCTTGGCGTGGACCGCCGGCATCAACCTCTCGAGGACCGGCGCCACCGTCAGGTCGTCGAACAAGCAGATGCGGTCCACCATCCACAGGTGGGAGAGGATCTCGACCCGCTCGTTCTCGGGGATGATCGGCCGCAGGGCACCCTTACTCAGCTGGACAGAGTGGTCCGAGTTGACCGCCGCCACCAGCCGGTCGCCGAGGGCGCGGGCGGCGGCGAGATAGCGTAGGTGGCCGACGTGCAGCACGTCGAAGGCGCCGTTGACGAGGACCACGTCGAGCCCCCGCTCGCGCCACGCGGCGCACTCCTCGGCGAGCGCGTCGATGCTGCGCAGCTTCCTCTCAGGGGGCGTCACCGGAGCCTCCGCCGGCCGCGACTGCGGCCCGCAGCTCGGCCGCCGGCACGGTGGCGGTGCCGAGCTTCATGACCACCAGCCCGGCGCCGATGTTGGCCAGGCACGCGGCCTCGTACGGCGAGGCGCCCGCCGCCAGCGCGACCGTCAGCACGGCGAGCACGGTGTCGCCGGCCCCGGTCACGTCTGCGACCTCGTCGCCGCCGAAGACGGGAATGTGGCGGGCGCCGCCGGACTCGGCCAGGGTCATGCCGCGGTTGCCCCTGGTCGCGAGCACGAACCGCGCGCCGAGAGCGCGCCGCAGCTCCTCGGCACCGGCCGCGACGTCGGCGTCTCCTGGCAGCGGCCGGCCGCAGAAGGTCTCGAGCTCCTCCAGGTTCGGCGTCGCTCCGCCGACGCCGGCAAAGGCGCCGATCCGGTACCTGGAGTCGAGACAGGTCCACGCTCCCGTCGCCGCCGAGATGATCGACCTCACCACCTCGGGTGGGGCGCAGCCGTAGCCGTAGTCGGAGACGGCCACTGCGCCGGCGCCGGCAGCAGCAACCGCCAGGTGGCGGTCGAGCTCGCCGCGCCAGGCGCCGTCGGCCTGCAGCTCATCCTCGATGTCGTAACGCGCGACCTGGTGCTTGAGCGACGACGGCCCCCCGCCGAGCACGCGGACCTTGGTCGGGGTGCGGTAGCCCGCCACTGTCACGATGCTGCCGTCGTCGATTCCGCGTTCCAGGAGCGCCGCGCGCAGGGCCTCCCCGGGTTCGTCGTCGCCGACCGCAGCCACCGCCGTGACCCGCGCGCCCAACGCGGCGATGTTGGCCAGGGCATTGGCGCCGCCGCCGGGGACGTCGTGCTGGGCCTCGTGCCGGAGGATGATGACGGGCGCCTCGCGGGAGATCCTCTTCGGGGTACCGAGGATGAAGCGATCGAGCACCAGGTCGCCGCACAGCACGACACTGGTTCCGGCGAATCGGTCGATGATCCCGAGCAGCTGCGCGGTGTCGCCCATCCCGCGCCGAGTGTATCCCATTGCAATTCGCGTCGGGCCGGGCCCGCCACGAATTGCAGAAAGGCGGGTATTCGGAAGTGGGAGGACGGGTGGTAAATCCGAAATCCGAAATCCGAAATCCGAAATCGGCCACTGGGTCTCTCCTATACTGTTCTGCGATGACCACCGACCCCTTGCCTCGCCCGCTCGCCCGCTGGGACGGGCTCCACCTGGTCCTCGACCTGCAGCGGGTCGAGCGCCACCTCAACCACCTGCTGGCGGGCGCCGACTCCATCCGCGACCTGCGCCTCGGAGGCGCGGGCGATGCCGTCGCCGCCGAGGCGACCGTGGTGTGGAAGGGCATGACGGCGCGAGTCAGCATCGAGCTGGCCGAGATCCGACTGCACCACCGCCACCTCGGCTTTCGCATGCGCAGGCTGCGCGCCCTCGGCGGGCTGCCGGTGCCGCGGGCGGCGGTGGAGCACGCGCTGAAGGCCCTCGAGAGCCCGATTCTCACGGTGTACTCCGGTCAGGGGATCGTCGTGATCGACCTCCGGCGATGGCTGCCGGCGGAGCTTGCCGTGCGGGTGGTCACGGTGCAGGCGATGGCGCGCTCGCTCCACCTCTGGTTCGGTGCCGGCGAGCTCGTCGAGGTGCCTGCCCGCGGTCGGAATCTCCTGCCGGCGGACACCGGGTCCGACTGACCTTCGGGACACAGGGGCGGGTCAGGCTCCGGGCCCGGCGGCGCCCGCGCTGGCGCGGGCCGGTCAAGCCCCAAACCGAGCCGCTCGGGTGACGCCGTGCCGAATCGTGTATGGGCAGGGCGCGGATGCGCGCAGAATGCCTTGACAGGCGGGGTTTGCTTGAGTAGAGTCTTGTTCCCCTGTGCCCACAGGGACGGTGAACCGGCACGCGAGGATTGGTGAAAATGCGCAGTTATGTACCGAAAGAGAATGAGATCTCGCGCGATTGGGTCGTCCTCGACGCCGCCGACCAGGTGCTCGGTCGGCTCGCGACGGAGGCCGCCCGGTTGCTGCGCGGCAAACACAAACCGGAGTTCACGCCCTTCCTCGACACCGGCGACTTCGTGGTCGTCGTCAACGCGGAGCGGGTGCGGCTCACCGGGACCAAGATCGACGACAAGGTGTATTACCGGCACTCCGGACGGCCCGGCTCGCTGAAGTCGGAAACCGCCCGCGAGAGGCTGGGCAGCCGACCGGAGCGCGTCATCGAAGCCGCCGTGTGGGGGATGCTGCCGAAGAACCGTCTCGGCCGCAAGCTGCTCAAGAAGCTCAAGGTCTACAGCGGTCCCGATCATCCACACCAGGCGCAACAGCCGAAGACCTACACCCTGTGATCTGAGAGGGGGAGCTCGTGGCAGAGATCCAGTACTACGGCACCGGGCGGCGCAAGACCTCGGTCGCGCGCGTCTACCTGCGGCCCGGTAGCGGCAAGATCGAGATCAACCATCGCGACTTCGACGACTACTTTCCGAACCGCGTGCTCAAGATGGTCATCCGGCAGCCCCTGCTGCTGACCGAGACCGCGGACAAGTTCGACATCTTGATCAACGTCGAGGGCGGTGGCCCGGCCGGACAGGCCGGCGCGATCCGCCACGGCATCTCGCGCGCCTTGCTCGAGTTCAACGTCGAGCTGCGGCCGCGCCTGAAGACGGTCGGCTTCCTGACGCGCGACGCGCGCAAGGTGGAACGCAAGAAGTACGGGCAGCCGAAAGCCCGCAAGCGGTTCCAGTTCTCCAAGAGGTAAGGGAGAGTTTCGTGGCAACGATTCAAATGAAGGAGCTGCTCGAAGCGGGAGTCCACTTCGGGCACCAGACCCGCCGCTGGAACCCGAAGATGAAGCCCTTCATCTTCGGCAAGCGCAACGGCATCCACATCGTCGACCTGCAGAAGACCCTGCACCACTTCGAGGACGCCGCCGGTTTCGTCCGCGACCTCGCCGCGAACGGCCGCAATGTCCTCTTCGTCGGCACCAAGCGCCAAGCCCAGGACGCGATCCGCGAGGAGGCCGAGCGCTGCGGCATGTTCTTCATGAACCACCGCTGGCTCGGCGGGACGATGACCAACTTCCGGACCATCCGCAAGTCGATCCAGCGCTTCAAGGACATCGAGAAGACGCTCAGCAACGAGGAGTCGCACCTCACCAAGAAGGAGCGCATCCGCCTCGAGCGTCAGCGGCGTAAGCTGGAGCGCGCATTCGGCGGCATCAAGGACATGGAAGGCCTGCCCGATGCCCTGTTCGTGATCGACACCGTGCACGAGCACATCGCCGTCAAGGAGGCCAACCGACTCGGCATTCCGGTGGTCGCGGTGGTCGACACCAACAGCGACCCGGAGGAAGTCGACTTTCCGATTCCGGGCAACGACGATGCCATCCGGGCGATCCGGCTCTTCACGTCCCGCATCGCCGACAACGTCCTCGAGGGACTCAACCTCGCGGACGAGCGCTTCGTCGGTGACGACGACAAGGCGGCGACCGTGGACGACGAGATCGAGACCATGGCGGTGGCCGGCTCGACGGGTATCAGCGGCGAAGCGGAGTTGGACGAGATGGAAGCCGGCGACGAGATCGATGCCGGGTCGGCCGCAGCCGACGCATCGGATGCGGGTCCGGAGGCCGCTCCCGAGGCCGCTCCCGAGACCGCGGCCGATGACGAAGACGAAGGAAGTACTCCGGCAAAGGCCTGACTCGGTTCGACGAGGATCACAATGAGGCCAGGAGCGGCTCGCGCCTGGCCTCGTTTGCTGAAGAGGTGACAGAATGGCGATCACAGCACAAGCGGTGAAAGAGCTTCGCGAGCGCACGGGCGCGGGCATGATGGACTGCAAGAGAGCTCTGATGGAAACCGATGGCAACATGGACGAGGCCATCAAGTTCCTGCGCACCAAGGGCCTCGCGGCCGCTGCCAAGAAGGCCCACCGGGCGGCCAGCGACGGCGTGGTGGTGGTGGTCGGCGACGAGCGGGCGATGGTGATGCTCGAGCTGAACTGCGAGACCGACTTCGTCGCCCGGAACCCGGATTTCGTGGGCTTCGCGGAGGCCCTCGCCCGCCAGGCGTTGGACTCCGGAGCGGGCAAAGTCGACGAGCTCAAAGCGCAGCCCTTTTCAGGCGAACCCGAGCACACCGTCGAGGAGGCCGTCTCGCAGCGGGTGGCGACCATCGGCGAGAACATCGTGCTCAACCGGCTCGAGCGCATTGAGGCCGCCGGCGGCAACACCCTCAACTCCTACATCCACGGCGGCGGCAAGATCGGCGTCATCGTCGAGGGGACGGGCGGAGTGTCGGCCGAGGCGCTGCACGACGTCGCCCTGCACGTGGCGGCCTCCGAGCCGCGCTTCGTCAACCGCGGCGAGGTCACCGAGGAGCTGCTGGCCAGCGAGCGCGAGATCGCGCTCAAGCAGGCGATGGAGCAGGGCAAGCCGGAGGAGATCGCCAAGAAGATCGTCACCGGCAAGATGGAGAAGTTCTTCGTGCAGGAGGTGCTGCTCGAGCAGCCCTTCGCCAAGGACCCCGACAAGTCGGTGGCCAAGTACCTCGAGGAGTCGGCGGGAAAGGGCGGGACCGTGGTCCGGTTCGTCCGCTTCCGACTCGGCGAGGGGAGTGACGAGTAACCGGATGGAGCCGGCCCAACCTCGCTACCGGCGGGTGATGGTCAAGCTCTCGGGCGAGGCCCTTATGGGCTCCCAGCCCTTCGGAATCGAGCCCGCAGTGGTGCGGAACATTGCCGGCGAGATCGCCGACATCGCCGGACTGGGCCTCCAGATCGCGGTTGTCGTGGGCGGCGGCAACATCATCCGCGGCGTGTCCGCGCACGAGCAGGGTATCGACCGCATCACGGGTGATTCGATGGGCATGCTGGCGACGGTGATCAACGCCCTCGCCCTGTCTTCGGCCGTCGAACAGCTCGGCTTCCCGACCAGGGTGCAGACCGCGATCGAGATGAACGAGGTCGCCGAACCGTTCATCCGCCGGCGGGCGATCCGGCACCTCGAGAAGGGCCGCATCGTGCTCTTCGCCGGCGGGACCGGAAATCCCTTCTTCACCACCGACTCGGCGGCGGCCTTGCGTGCCAACGAGATCGACGCCGAGGTCCTCATCAAGGCGACCAAGGTGGACGGCGTCTTCACCTCGGACCCCGCCATCGACGATGAGGCGAGGCTGATCCCGCGCCTGAGCTATGAGGAGGTCCTTCAGCGAGGCCTCCGGGTCATGGACGCCGCCGCGATCGCGCTCTGCATGGAGAGCCAGATACCGATCCAGATCTTCAACATTCGGACACCGGGTATGATGAAGAGAGTCGTCATGGGCGACGACGTGGGGTCGTGGGTGGGCCCCGGGGAGGCGGTATGAACGACGTGTTGAGGGAAACCGAGAAACGGATGGTCGGCGCCGTCGAGGCCTTCAAGGGCGAGCTCGCGAAGCTGCGCACGGGGCGTGCCTCGCTGGCGATCATCGATGGGATCATGGTCGACTACTACGGTGCGCAGACGCCGCTCAACCAGGTGGCGACGCTGTCGGTCCCGGACCCGTCGACCATCGCCATCGCGCCGTGGGAGCCGAAGGTGTTGGCCGAAATCGAGAAGGCGCTCCTGCGCTCGAACCTCGGGCTGACGCCCAACAACGACGGCCGGACCATCCGGCTCAATATTCCGGCCTTGACCGAGGAGCGCCGCAAGGCGCTGGTCAAGGTGGCGCACGAGATCGCCGAGAGCTCGCGCAACGAGATCCGCCAGATCCGGCGCGACGGCAACGACCGATTCAAGCGCATGGAGAAGGACAAGGAGATCTCCGAGGACGAGATGCACGCCGGCCAGGACAAGGTGCAGAAGCTGACCGACAC
>DATIVB010000556.1:0-3878 GCA_035466375.1 Chondromyces sp. | reverse complement strand
CTGGCCGACGTGGTGCTGATCGACCTCGGCGCGCCGCACAACCAGCCGCCACACGACCCGGCGGCCAACCTCGTGTACTCGGTTCGCGCCTCGGACGTGCGCACCGTGATCTGCGACGGCCGCGTCGTGATGCGCGATCGGGTATTGCTGACCCTCGACAAGGACGAGATCGTAGGCAGGGTGGGAGAAAGCACGGCGCGCCTGTCGCGCCGGGTGCCCGAGGCGAGGATCCAGCTCTACCGACCGTGAGGGCGTCGGCGGTGCCGGCGCTCTCAGGACCCGTCGCAGGAGAGTGACATGAGGGCGATCGTGTTCGGCGGCAGCGGGATGATCGGGCAAGGGGTGACGCTGGAGTGCCTCGATGACGGAACCGTTTCGGCGGTGACGGTGGTTGGCCGCTCGCCGTGCGGGCTGGAGCACCCGAAGCTGCGCGAGGTGCTGCACCGAGACTTCTTCGACTACTCGGCAATCCGCCACGAGCTGGCGGGCCACGATGCGTGCTTCTTCTGCCTCGGTGTGTCCGCGGCAGGCAAGGGCGAGGCCGAGTACTCGCGGCTGACCCACGATCTCACCCTGGCGGCGGCCGACGCACTCGTGAAGGCGAGCCCGGACGTCGTCTTCTGCTACGTCTCGGGCGCCGGCACCGACGGCAGTGAGCAGGGCAGGACAATGTGGGCGCGGGTCAAGGGGCGGACGGAGAATGACCTCCTGGGACTGCCATTCCGGGCTGCCTTCATGTTCCGCCCCGGGTACGTCCAGCCCCTTCGGGGGGTGCGCTCGAAGACTCCGGTCTACCAGGCACTCTACACCGTGGCCGCGCCCCTCTACCCGGTCTGGAAGCGGTTGTTCCCCGACGCCGTGACGACCACCGTGAACGTGGGGAGGGCGATGATCAGGGTGGTGCGCGACGGATATCCACGACACATCGTCGAGACACGGGACATCAACATGCTTGCCGGAGAGCGGAAGGGCTGAGCGACCCGCAAAGCAGGAGGCGTCATGAGAGGCAGAGACAACGAACGGATGAACCGTCGCGAACTCCTGCGGATCGCCGCCATCGGGGCGGGCGGGGCCGTGGCCCACTCCCTGACGGCGCCGGCTGCGCACGCGATCGCCGGCGAGGCGACGATGATGGACGCCGCTTTCGCGCCCCTGGACGTGGTGCGCGTGGGCTTCGTCGGGGTCGGCCTGATGGGCACCTCGCACGTCGAGAACCTGCTCAGGATCGAGGGCGTCGAGCTGCGCGCGGTGTGCGATGTGGTCGAGTCGAAGGTTGCGCGCGCCCAGCAGATGGCGGTCGATGCTGGGCGGACCCGGCCGGCGGGCTACAGCGCCGGACCGCGCGACTTCGAGCGCCTGTGCGCGCGCGACGACCTCGATTTGGTGTTCACCGCGACGCCGTGGGAGTGGCACGTGCCGGTGTGCGTGGCGGCGATGGAGGCGGGCAAGCACGCGGCGACGGAGGTGCCGGCGGCGCACGCGATCGCCGGCGAGGCGACGATGATGGATGCCGCTTTCGCGCCCCTGGACGTGGTGCGCGTGGGCTTCGTCGGCGTCGGGCTGATGGGCACCTCGCACGTCGAGAACCTGCTCAGGATCGAGGGCGTCGAGCTGCGGGCGGTGTGCGACGTGGTCGAGTCGAAGGTGGCGCGCGCCCAGCAGATGGCGGTCGATGCGGGGCAGGCCCGGCCGGCGGGCTACAGCGGCGGGCCGCGCGACTTCGAGCGCCTGTGCGGGCGCGACGACCTCGACCTCGTGTTCACGGCGACGCCGTGGCAATGGCACGTGCCGGTGTGCGTGGCGGCGATGGAGGCGGGCAAGCACGCGGCGACCGAGGTGCCGGCGGCGCTCACCGTCGACGACTGCTGGCGTCTGGTGGAGACCTCGGAGCGCACGCGCCGGCACTGCGTCATGATGGAGAACTGCAACTACGACCGCTTCGAGATGATGGCGCTGAGCATGGTCCACCGCGGCGTGCTCGGCGAGCTGCTGCACGCCGAGTGCGGCTACCTCCACGACCTGCGGGCGGTCAAGCACGACATGGAAGGTGAGGGAGTGTGGCGGCGCGCCCACTCGATGAGCACCAACGGCGACCTCTACCCGACCCACGGTCTGGGGCCCGTGGCGCAGTGCCTCGGGGTGAACCGCGGCAACGCGTTCGAGACTCTCGTGTCGATGGGCTCGAAGAGCCGCGGGCTGCACCTCTACGCCGAGCAGCGCTTCGGCGCAGACAGCCCGCAGGCGGCCGAGCGCTTCCTGCTCTCGGACGTGGTGACGACCCTGCTGCGCACGGCGGCAGGCGAGACCGTAGTCGTGACCCACGACACGAGCTCGCCGCGGCCCTACAGCCGCGGCGTGGTCATCCAGGGCACGCGGGGCCTGGTCCGCAAGTACCCCGAGCCGCTCGTCCACATCGAGGGGCGCAGCGAGCCGCACCGTTGGGAGTCGGCCGCGGCGTACGCGGAGGAGTTCGACCACCCGTTGTGGCGGCGCCTCGAGAGCGAGAGCCTCGGCGCAGGGCACGGCGGCATGGACTTCATTGAGGACTACCGCCTGATCGACGCGTTCCGCTCGGGCCGGGCGCCCGACTCGGACGTCTACGACGCCGCGGTGCTGAGCGCGGTCGTCGAGCTCAGCGGGCGCTCCATCGCCCGCGGCTCGGAGCCGGTGCGGTTCCCCGACTTCACGCGCGGGGAGTGGCGTCGGCCGCGTCCGCTGCACGTCATGCAGCTCGAGTGGGCATGACGGCGCGCAGCGGTTGGCTGGACGCGCTCCGACCGCGGCTCGCCGAGCTCTTCGGAAGCGGCCGCGACAGCTGCGTCGCCGCGGCGCCGGGGCGGGTGAACCTGATCGGCGAGCACACCGACTACAACGACGGTTGGGTGCTTCCGATGGCCATCGACCGCCGGGTCGGGGTGGCCGCGGCGCCGCGACCCGACCGGGTGCTGCGCGCCCACTCGGTGGTCTTCGGCGAGACGCGGGAGGTGGATCTCGACGGGCTCGCGGCCCCTGGGGGCGCCGCGTGGATCGACTACGTGGCGGGCACGGCCTGGGCCTTGACGGCGGCCGGGCACCGGGTCGTCGGCGCCGACCTGGTGGTCGACGGCGACGTGCCGCTCGGCTCCGGTCTGTCGTCCTCGGCCGCCCTCGAGATGGCGACCGCGCGCGCCCTGTGCGCCATCTCGGGGATTCCGTGGCAGCCGCTGGCGATGGCCCTCCTCGGGCAGAGGACCGAGGGCGAGTACATCGGCGTCAAGGGCGGGGTCATGGACCAGTTCACCGCGGTGATGGGCGAGGCTGGCTGCGCCCTGCTGCTCGACTGCCGGTCGCTCGAGGCCACGCGGGTCGACCTTCCCGTTGAGGCCGCGGTCGTGGTCATGGACACCGGCGCGCCGCGGACCCTGGCCGGCAGCGCCTACAACGACCGCAGCGCCGCGTGCCGGGGCGCGGTCGCGGAGCTCCGCGAGGCCGATCCGTCGATCCGCGCCCTGCGCGACGTCGACCTCGAGCTGCTCGAAGCCGAGCGCGGCCGCCTGGACGAGGTCGTGTTCCGGCGGGCGCGGCACGTGGTGGAGGAGAACCTCCGCCCGGCGGCGCTGGCGGCTGCGCTGGAGCGGGGCGACCTGGAGGCGGCGGGGCGGCTCATGGACGCCTCGCACGCCAGCCTGCGCGACCTCTACGAGGTCTCGAGCGCGGAGCTCGACCTGGTCACCGGGCTCGCGCGGCAGCATCCCGCATGCTTCGGCGCCCGCCTCACCGGCGCCGGCTTCGGTGGATGCGCCATCGCGCTGGTCGCGGCGGGGGGCGCCGAGAGCTTCGTCGAGGACGTCGGTGCTCGCTACCGACAGCACGTCGACCTGCCGGGCGCCGTGTTCGCA
>DATIVB010000555.1:0-4508 GCA_035466375.1 Chondromyces sp. | reverse complement strand
CCCGACCCTGTTCATCGACGGCCGCCGCTGGGTCGGCGGCCTGGAGCTCGAGGAGCTCGTGAGCGCCGTCGAAGAGGCGGCCGCGCGGGCGAGGGGGAAGCTATGCGGAAGCGAGTGACCTGGGTTCTGATTGTCGTGACGGTCGTTGCCGGTTCGGCTTTCGCGGACGACCGGCTCGCGGTGTTCGAGATGTTCGGCCGCACCGGCTGCGGCAACTGCAACGCGGCCGGGGAGGTCGTGACCGTCCTGCAGGACGAGCTGAGGGGGCGGGCGGTGCTGCTGGAGTACGACTACGACCTGTTTCTCTACGGCCGCCTGGATCGGTTCTGGGCCACTGGCGTCTCGGCCTACTATCTGCCGCTGATGATGGTCGGCAGCGGCTACCGAACCTCGAGCGGGATCGTTGACTTCGACGCGGTTTACCGCAGCATGATCGATGACGAGTTGGCGCGGGGGCCGCGGGCGGCGGTCACAGCCTATTGGCGGCGGGTCGGCGACTCCATGCGCGCCTATGTGGACGTGCGCAACCTCGGCCCGACCGACCTCGAGGTCCGGCGCGATGCGGGAATCTGGCTGATTGCCTACGAGAACGCAGACACCGGAAATACCGGTACCTGGGTGCAATCCACGTCGGTGTGGTACCTGCCATACGACGTCGAGCCCGGCGAGGGGATCACGGGCATCATCGATACGCCGCCGGTCGGAGGGCTGAACTGGGTTCGCATGTCGGGGCTCGTGCTCGTCGAGGACCGGCCCGCCGGCGGCGCCTACGACATGCTGCAGGCGGCCGAGGCGCTGCCGGCCGATCTCTACCTCGCTCCGGAGCGCCCGGTGGTGGGCGCGCGGGGCGGCACGGCCGCGCTCGAGCTCGCGGGGCCGCACGTGATGTCGTGGACCGCCGAAAGCGAGGTGCCCTGGCTCGTGATCGAGCCGAGCTCCGGCACCCTGCCGGCGACGGTGAGCGTGGAGCTGCGCCCGGAGCTGCGGCCCGCGGCCGCAACCGAAGGCACGATCAGCTTCACCGCGAGCGGCGACGGGATAAGCTTCTCGACGACCTCCACGGTGACGGTCGGCCCCCCGCTGCGCCGCGGCGACCGGCGGATCGCACCACATCCGTGATCCACGGGGCCCAACCCTCCTCATGCAACGGTCTCTTGCTGCGAGGCGCGATGCGCTGCGCGGGACGGCGCGTTTTCGATCGGCCCGCCCGACAGACCGCACGTGCGCCTCCTTTCTCATCGCGCGGGGTCGGCACCACGTTTGCCTCCACGTTCTTCGCAACGGTACTCGACGAATGAAGCGGGCTCGAAGGGCGATTCAGAGCTGGACGTTGCGGCGTGAGGGGCGGACAGGCGTTCGGCCGTCAAAGCAGCGGGTGCGGCAGCCGGCAGGTGGAAGAGCACGTCGCTCTCTCCCTGTTTCTCGATCAGCTTCTCAATATGGCGGATGAGCTGGTCACGGCGCAACAGGAGGGCGCGGACCTCCCGACGTTTCAGGTATGACTGCGTCCGCCCGCGAATGGTCGGCTCGTCGAGCGCCTGCAGGGATGCCCATAACCCGCGCTCGCAGCGGGTGATGCTGTCGCGGTCGACGAGCTCCGACGACCGATTGAACGCCCGGGTATGGTCGATCAGCCAGATATTCCAGTTGGCGTCGATCAGGAGGTTGCCCTGGTTGCGATCGTTGTTGGCGATCAGGCTGTCGAAGACGCGCATGATGTCCTTCTGGCGGTTCCAGAGCCCGGGGTCCGGCGGGTCGAGAGACCCCTGATCGAGCAGTTCGACCTCGGGCGTGGTCTGCTCCATCCAGATCTGCACTGTGCCGTCCGTGCCGTCAATGCTCCGCGCCACCGCCGGCGGCACCCGGCCGATGCCGAGGAGCTCGCTGAGCTCGTAAGCCGCGGCCTCGAAGATCGCTGCGTCGCGATAGGACATCGGACGCCTCGCCCCTCCCTTCGGCTCGCTCTCGACCAGCGCGTCCACGGTCCGGAAGGCGGCGTGGAAGCGCGCGCCTTCGTGCTCGAGCACGAGCTTCTCGGCGCCGGCGACGCCGCGGCCGATCTCGTGGCGGCTGACCACCGATCCCGAGCGCAGGGCCTCCAGGATCGCGGCGTGGTCCTGGAACGGCAGCGGCCGACCTTCCACATCCAGCCAACGGTAGGTCTCGAGCCCGAGCGGCTGGGCAGCCGGCAGCGGCGCCGGGCAGGTCATGGACAGCGTGGACGCGACGAGCATCGCCAGCAGTCGGTTCATAGGTCGCGAGGGCCTGGGCACGTTCCGTTCACGCCAGCATCTCATGGGCGGATCCCCGTTTGTCGCTTGGCTCCGATTCATCGATTTCGTGGACAGTCGTGATCAACAATATCCTGCAGACGATATTCCCGGGATCCGGGCCGGACGGCTCCGGAGGTCGCGGGGGCGGCCGCTTTCCTGGCGCCGGGAGAACCGGGGCGATTCGCGCGCGTCGAAGCCTCAGGACCGCGGCAGGTTTCGAACGGGCCTTTTCTGAAGCGATTCGATGACCGCCAGCGCACGCCGGATCTCGGCTGCCGTGGCCGCGCCGGGGCGAAGCTGCAGGGCGGCCGCGAGGTACTGGTAGGCGGCGGTCGGGTCGTGGCGGTCCTCGAGCAGGATGAGGCCGGCGAGGGCGAGGCCCTCGGCGAGGTCGGGGCCGCGTGGCGCCTCCCGCAGCACCCGCTCGAGGAGCGTCAGGGCCGCGCCCGCGTGGCCTTCCTCCCGCAGCCACCTCGCCAGCGCGATCCCCTCGTTGAGCGACAGCGCGCCGCGCGCCGCGGCGGGCGGGAGGGCGAAGTACTCGGCGGCGGCCTCGCCGTAATCCCCGCGAAGCAGAGCCTCCCGGGTCGAGCGTCCGCCGTCGGGCGCCGTCTTCGGCGCCCCGATGTCGTCCGGTTTCGTCGCCAGCGCGAGGGCATTGAGCACGAGGGCGGCCGCCGCGCCGGCGAGAAAGCCCCCGATGTGCGCACCGTGCGCGACGCCGCCCTCACCCGCGAAGAGAAACGGCACGACGTTGTCGATGAAGAGGTAGACACCGAGCACGATGCGCGCGCCGATGAAGAAGGTGTGCACGAAGAAGGGCGGGAGGAAGAAGAGGACCCGCACGACATTCTTGGGAAACCACACGAAGTAGAAGCCGAGCACCCCCGAGATCGCGCCCGAGGCTCCCACCAGCGGCACGTTCGACGAGGAGAAGAAGACGGCGTGGAACATGGTCGCCGCGACGCCGGTGAGCAGGTAGGCGACGACGAACCAGGGCACGCCGAGCCGGCGCTCGACGTTGTCGCCGTAGATCCACAGGAAGAGCATGTTGCCGAACAGGTGCATGAGGCCGCCGTGCATGAACATGGAGGTTACGAGGTCGGCGAGCGACGGCTCGGCGGGACGGTAGCCGTGCTCGAAGACGAAAAGGTCGTAGGCCGAGACCGCTCGCGCGGCCTGTGCCAGCTCGGCGCGGCTGCTGACGTACTGCGAGAGGAACTCCAGGTACTCGCGGAAGGCCGGGTCGTTCGCGTCGGCCGGCTGCACGCCGAGCGGCAGGTTGACGACGAGGTAGACGGCGACGTTGAGGGCGATCAGCGTCCAGGTGGCGTAAGGCACGCCCTTCGGGTTCGGGGCATCCGAGATCGGCAGGAACATCCGGGCTCCAGTCGGCCCGCAGCTCAGCGGGCGCCCAGCGGTTTCATTCCACCCTGTGGTAGTTGAACCGCAGCTCGTCGCGGCGCCCCTCGCGGTCCTCGGTGACGACGACGACGTTCATCTCGTCGTCGCTCACGCGCTCGAACCTCAGGCCGTCGAACACGGCCCTGCCGGGCGCGATCTCGAGCAGCGGGAAGTCGACGGTCTCGTCCTTCTCCTCCCAACCCTTCAGGTCGGAGTGGAAATGCTTGAGGCGGAGCATCAGCGATCCGTTTTCCTCGGTCAGGGTGCAGAGCTCGTAGAACCGCACCTCGTCGCCGACCACGACCTTGAAAGAGGCCATCATGGAGGGGCCGAGAGGCGGCGTCCAGACCTCGTCGGCGATCCCGCCCAGGGCCTCGCCCCGCCAGTGGCCGGCGATCCAGGCGACGTCTTCGAGGGTCGCGTTCGGACTGAGTACGGCGACTTCAGGCCCGGCCTGTTCCGGAGCGTCAGGAGCCGACCGGGCCGCGGATGCTTCGGCGAAGCCGAGCAGCGTGAGCGCCGCGACGGCGACGAGGGCCCACCGGGCGCCGGCGGCGCGGCGTGCGGATGGACGGGAGATGGGGCGGCTTTGGAGGGTGTGCACGTCGGCTCCTTTCGTGGTCCAGACCGGGGAACAACCGCCTGCCGATCGGTATTCGCGGGCCGCCCGTGCCGCAGCGGCGGCAGGCCGGCGCCCGGCCCTATAATGCCCGCTGAAGGGCGGAACCGGCAATGACCCACCACGACGAGAGCCACATGGAGATCCTGCGCGAGCTTCTGGAGGGGCAGCTGCTGGGCGTGCTCGGCACCCACCACGAGGGCGAGCCCTAC
>DATIVB010000554.1:0-2744 GCA_035466375.1 Chondromyces sp. | reverse complement strand
ATTCCCAACCAAGAGCTGTCGGCGTCGTAAAGCTCTGATCCAGTACTACCTGAGCCGACATCGTGCCGGCCCCGAGCATCATGATGCTGCATGCGACAGCGGCGTCCTTCATGGTTCTCGAAAATATCAGATTCACGGCTTCCCCCCTTCGAGACCAGCCATCGGTCTCACAACCACCTTCGTCAATCGCCTCCTCGTGGTGACCGAGGCAAAGAACACCGCCTCTAACGATAGGGCCCTGCCTTCGATCCTACAATCGCTCAAAGGAGGGGTTTTTCTCACCAAAATGAGTGAGTTTCACGCCTCAGTGGGCGACGAACCGTGACGCAACGGCCATACAACGAAGCGTAAAGGTGCCCGGGACGGAGGTATCGGTGTTTTGCCTGACTCCGTACAGGCGCCCGGCACCGAATTCCGTATTTGTGAACTCCGGACCCCCTGCACTCGGCGAGAAGCAGCGATGTGTGGCTGCGGCCGCGGGGCGGATGGTTGGAGGCGGCCTGCAGCCACTCGCTGCTTCCGCCGAGACGCGGCCATTGCGGAGCGGCCGCGAGGCCGCGGAGCGATGGCCGCAACCCCCCCAACACCAATGTCCGGAGTTCGAATCTCCCCCACCGCTACCTTGCGGGAGCCGCCACCGCAGCCGGCGCCAGCCGGCTCGAGCGGGAGGCGTCGGCGACGGGGACGCTCGCGTCCACGGCGCCGGCGACTTCCGCTCGCAAGCCCTCGTCCGACGAGGGCGGGCGGTGGCGGCCAGTCGTCGGGACCGGGAACGGGAACGGGATCGGGATCGGGATCGGCCCGACCAAATTCGACCAAAACAAAACCGCCCGAATGGGCGGTGATGAGCATCGAATTTGGTCGGGACGCGGAGATTTGAACTCCGGACCCCCTGAACCCCATTCAGGTGCGCTACCAGGCTGCGCTACGTCCCGACACTTCAGTTTTTAGTTTTGAGTTTTTAGTTTTGAGTTTGGCCCCGCCCGTCCCTGAGAAATGGGAGGAAGGATGGGAACTCAAAACTCAAAACTCAACACTCAAAACTCAACACTCCCGGTCATTCACTCTTGAGCTCTGCGACGATCTTGTCGATCTCGTCGCGGACGCTCTTGAGCGTCGCGACGAGTGGTGGTTGTACGTGGACCGGGGGCTCTTTGTCAACCTCGGCCGCGGCGGGCGCCTTCTTCGCGGGCGTCTCCTCCTGTTTGGCAACGGTGCGCCGGGCGCTGCTGGTGGTGGGGGCCGTCTTCGCCGCGGGCTCGCCGGCCGGCTTCTCGGCCTTCGGCTCCGCCTTCGCTTTGGGTTTGGCGCCGCCCTCCTCCGCTGCCGCCAGCTTCTTGCGGGCGCCGGCGATGGTCAGGCCCTCGTCGAAGAGCAGGCGCCGGATCTCGAGGATGGTCTCGACCTGCTCGCGCGAGTACAGGCGCTGGCCGGTGCTGCTCTTGCCCGCCTCGAGCTGCGGGAACTCCGTCCCCCAGAAGCGCAGCATGTAGGGCTGCACGTTGGCGAGCTTGCAGACCTCGTTGAGCTTGAACTGCTCCTGGTCGTCAGGAATGACCACCTGATCCGCCATTTCCGTCCTCCGAATCGGGTGTCAGGGTGAGCCGCAGCTGCAGGGTGACGCGGCGGTTGCCGACCCACGAGCCGGGCACCGGGACCTCGATGTCGAGGGCCCGTACCTGGCCGCTCTCGACGATGGCGCCGGTGCCCTGGAGCCGCAGGTGGAGCTGGTTGTCCTCGGCGCGGACGTCGACTGCGCGGCGGGCGGCGGGCTGGATGGACGCCGGCGCCGGGGGGGCCGGCTCGTCCGCGGCCGGGGGCGCGGCGAAGGGGTCGCCGTCGCCGAGCTCGAAGGGGTCGAAGTCGCCGACCGGCGTGGACGGGACCGCCTGCTCGGACGGCGGTGCGGTCCGGGTCGGGGACGGGGCCCACTCCGCCGCCGGCTCGAAGCTCTCCTCGTCCGGCGTGAAGAGCTCTTCGTCGGCGAGCGGCGTCTCCCGGTGCACGGCCCTGTCCGTCTCCGATGCGGGACCGAAGCGATCCGCCGACGGCGCGGGCTCGGCGGTGCGGACCGGTGCGGGGGCGCCGCCCGACGGCCGTGGGGCGAAGGGGCTCGGCGCCTCGATGCGGTCCACGTAGCGCTCGGAAGGCTGCGGGGCCTCGGCGGTCGGCGGCGGACCCTCGAGGCCGCCGGTCGGGGTCATGAACTCGATCTCGGGCTCCTCGTCGTCGGCCGCCACGTCCGGTCCGGGCTCGGCCTCGAAGGGCGAGGGCGGCTCGAAGGGCGGCGCGGACGCGGGGGGCGGGCTCGAGGCGGCCGGCGGGGCGGCGAAGTCGTCCATCTCGAAGTCGGGCCCGCCGCCACCGCCGCCGATCGCGAACTCGTGGTCGAGGACCCGGCCGCCGCCCACTCCGGTGGGTTCGTCGGCGAAGGGCACTGCGCCGGCGGCCCGCGCGGCGGCGTCGGACTGCTCCTGGAGGCGGCCAAGATCGCCGAGCCCGCCCTCGTCGTCGATCTCGTACACGGCGGTGCTGACCTCGTCCTCGAAGCCCTTCATGCCGCCCGGCCCGGCCGCCTCCGGCGCGCGGGAGCCGGAGAGGTCGGCGGTCATAGCGCCCTCCTCCTCGGGGAAGACGATCTCGTCGGGCGGCGACGGCGGGGGCACGGCCGGGGGACGCGGCGCGGCGGCCTTCGCAGGGCGCGGCGGTTTGGGCTCAGGGGCCGGGGCCGGGCGCGGCGGCGG
>DATIVB010000553.1:0-4410 GCA_035466375.1 Chondromyces sp. | reverse complement strand
TCCTGTCGCATGGCGTCGTGGCGCCGCGTTCCACCGTCGCCGTGTCGGCGTTCTACGCGGTCGTGGCGGCGGCCTTCGTGTGGCTCGGGGTCGGCGCGGTGCGCGCGCGGCGATGGGCGCGGGACCTGATGCTGTCGGTGTCCAGGATCTGGCTGCTCACCGGGGCGTGCACGCTGCTCCTGGGCGCCCTGGTGCTGCCTGGCCTGGTGCGGGGGGCGGTGGCGCCGGCGGGACTCCCACCCGCGGTCGCCACCACCGCGGTCGTCGTGATCCTGGTGGGCGTGGCGCTCAGCCAGGTGCTCCTGCCGGCCGCGCTGCTGCTCTTCTTTCGATCGCCGGAGGTGGCGGCCACCTGCCGCGCGCGGAGCCCCGAGCCGCAGTTCACCGACAGCTGCCCGGAACGGGTGCTGACCCTGACCGTCGTCTGGGCCCTGACCGGAGCGTCGGTCCTCGTGGTGCCGGCCTACGACTTCGCCTTCCCCCTGTTCGGTTGCCTGCTGCAGGGGGCCGCCGGCGCGCTCCCCTGGGCCCTCGTCCTCGCGGCCTGCGGTGCGCTGGCGTGGGGCAGCTGCCGACGGGCGCCGTGGGCGTGGTGGGCGGGCATCGCGGCGACGGCGGCGGCGGCCCTGGCAACCGTCCTGACGACGCTGGCGGTGGGTCCGGAGAGGCTCGTACGGGTGCTCGAGACGGGCGCCGACCGGGGCGGCCCGTCGGCGTCGTTGCCGACGCCCCCGACCTGGGCCATGGTGGCAGGGTGGCTGGTGGTGTGGGGAAGCGTGCTCGTGTACCTGTGGAGCCTCCGCTCCTACTTCAGGGCGCCGGGAGCGGTAACGGATGGGTGATCTCGAGGACCTGCTGCAGCCCCCCGCCCGCCCGGGTTGCCTCGCCGCGACGGGCGCAGCCCTGGTGCTGGCACTGGTGTCGCCGCTGGTGCTGGTGGTGCGCAGCTGGCGGTCGTGGCGTCGCGGCCACGACATCCGGGTCTCGATCGACCCGCTTCCGCGCCCGGCACGCGCGGAGTCCGACCGGCGAATGCTCGATGTGGTGTGCGACGTGCCGCTCAGTGTCGAGCGCGGCTTCCGCGACCGGCTGACCGACCGCGTGGTCCGCGTCGCCGAGGCGCTCCGCAGCCCGGACGACGCGTACCACCTGGTCTACCGCCCGCCCGGCGCGGACGTGGCGGTGGTGCTGCCTCTGGGCCCGCACGTCCAGAGTCTCGGAGAGCGCTTCCGCCTGGTGCTCGGTCAAGACGTCCTGGCGGGGCGGACCGGCGTCTGGCTCGTCCTCGACCGCGGCCTGCCGTTGTCTTCCATCGTCGACCCGGAGCGCTGCGACCCGGAGTCCCCCGAAGAACGTGAGCGTCTTGTCGAAACTCCCGAAGCCAGGTGGTCGATGGCCACCTCCTGGGCCCCCGTCGGCCCCTCGTTGATTGTCCGGATGATCCTCTTCGTGCCGGTGCTCGCACAGGACCGGATCGTCGAAATTCTCGAGAGCCTCGCCTCGTAATCGTCGCTCCGTCTTTTTCGCGACCCGCGGTCGCGACCCTCGGTTTCGAACCGCGGGTCGCGTTAAAGCAACCGAAGCGTTTGCCGACGCACTTCGGATGTGCTGAAATCCCATGACCTCCGCCGCGCCGCAGCGGGGGGAAGGAGGCGCCATGGACGTCGGGCTGGTCAAGGACCGCAGGCCGTTCGAGCACCGCATCGGGCTGACCCCGGGCGGCGTTCGTGTCCTGACCGAGAGGGGCCACCGGGTCTACGTGGAGAACGACGCCGGGCTCGAGGCGGGCTTCGCCAACGAGGCCTACCGGGCGGTCGGAGCGACCATCGTGTACTCCGACGAGGAGGTGCGGCTGCGGTCGCAGATGCTGATCCGGCTGTCGCCGCCGACCGCCGAGGAGTGCGCGACGTATCAGCCCGGCCAGGTGGTGATCGCGGCCTGGCACCTCGCGGTCGCCTCGCAGGACTACTTCTGGCGCCTCCTCGAGGGGAAGGTGACGACGGTCGGGTACGAGATCATCGAGGACGACCGCGGCCACGCCCCGGTGCTGGAGGCGATGTCGGAGATCGCCGGCCGGCTCGCGGTGACCATCGGCGCCGGTCTGCTGCTCAACGAGTTCGGCGGCAAGGGACTGCTGATCGGCGGCGCCCCGGGGATCCCGCCGGCCTCGATGGTGATCCTCGGAGCCGGCACCCTGGGTTGCGAGGCGGCCAAGTTCGCCCGCGGCATCGGCGCCCACCTGGTGGTGCTGGACCGCGACATCAACGCCCTGCGCCGCGTCCAGGCCATGACGCCTGACGAGATCCCGACCATGATCGCCACCCGGCCGCGGATCGAGAAGGCCCTCGCCTTCGCCGACCTGCTGCTGTGCGCGGCGGCGGTGCACGGCGAACGCACGCCGCTGCTGGTGACCCGCGAGATGCTGAAGCTGATGAAGCCGCGCTCGGTGATCATGGACCTTTCCATCGACCAGGGCGGCTGCTGCGAGACCTCGCGGCCGACCGACTTCTCGAACCCGACCTACGAGGTCGACGGCATCATCCATTTCTGCGTCCCCAACCTGCCGTCGACCGCCTCGCGGGCCTCGACGCGCTCGCTGACCAACTCCATGCTGCCCTACGTCCAACAGATCGCGGACCAGGGGTTCGACGACGCGGTGCGCTCCAACCGCGCCATCCGGCGGGGCACCTACACCTACGACGGCCACTGCGTCCGCGAGGGCGTCGCGCGGATCTTCGACGTGCCCTTCCACGCCATTGACGGGAACTGAGGGGCGGCATGGACTGGAACAGCCTCTACCGCAGCCGCGTGACCACCGCCGAGGAAGCGGTCAAGGACATCGGGTCCGGGGACCGGGTCTGGATCCACCCGGGCTGCAACACCCCGACCAGGCTGATCAACGCCATGGTGGCGAGGGCGCCGGAGCTCGAGAACGTCGAGGTCGCACACATTCTGACCCTCGCCGATGCGCCCTACGCCGACCCCGGCATGGAGGGCCACTTCCGGCACCGCTCGCTGTTCACCGGTGGCAACGTGCGCGGCGCGGTCAACGAGGGTCGCGCCGACTTCGTCCCCATCCACCTCCACGACGTGCCGGCGCTGATCTCCAGCGGGCAGATGCCCATCGACGTGGCGCTGATCCACATCTCGCCGCCCGACGAGCACGGCTTCTGCTCCTACGGGGTCGGCGTCGACGCCACCAAGACCGCGGTCGAGCACGCCCGCACCTCCATCGCCATGGTCAACCGGCAGATGCCGCGGACCCTCGGCGACAGCTTCGTCCACGTCTCCAAGCTGACCCGGATCGTGGAGGTGGACGAGCCGGTCCTCGAGCTGCCGATGTCGAGCGAGGTCTCCGAGGTGGCGCGCCAGATCGGCGAGAACATCGCCTCGCTGATCCCCGACGAAGCCACCATCCAGATGGGCATCGGCGAGATCCCGGACGCGGTGCTCGACTTCCTCAAGGACAAGAAGCACCTCGGGGTCCACACCGAGATGTTCTCCGACGGGCTGGTGGATCTCTTCGAGGCCGGGGTCGTGACCAACGAGCGCAAGACCCTGCACCGCGGCAAGATCGTGGCCTCGTTCGTGATCGGCACGCGGCGCGCCTTCGACTTCGTCGACAACAACCCCTTCATGGAGTTCCACCCCAACGAGTACGTCAACGACCCCTTCGTGGTGTCGCGCAACGACGCCATGGTGGCGATCAACTCCGCGCTGTCGATCGACATCACCGGGCAGGTCTGCGCCGACTCCATCGGCACCCGCGTCTACTCGGGCTTCGGCGGCCAGCTCGACTTCATCCGCGGCGCGGCGCGCTCCAAGGGCGGAGTGCCGATCATCGCCCTGCCCTCGACCGCGAAGGACGGCACCGTGTCGCGCCTGGTCAACACTCTCACGCCCGGCTCGGGCGTGGTCACGACCCGCGCTGACGTGCACTACGTGGTCACCGAGTTCGGCGCCGCCAACCTCTACGGGCGCAGCCTGCGCGAGCGGGCGCGGAGCCTCATCGACATCGCCCACCCCGACTTCCGCGAAGAACTTGAACGCGCGGCGAGCGCTCGTAAAATACTTTAGAATTAATAATTAAGAATTAAGAGCTGAGAATTGGTGACCGCAAATGAGCCTGCCTGATTTCAAGGTCGAGACGGCGACGGTGCGCTTCGAGCCATCGGGCCGCGAGGTGAAGGTGGTGCACGACTCCCTGCTCATGGACGCCGTCTTCCAGGCGGCGCTGCCGCTCGGTCAGTCCTGCGACGGCGTGGCGCTGTGCGGCTTCTGCCGGCTCAAGATATTGGACGGGCTCGCCAACCTCACGCCCGTGCACCTCGAGGAGCGGAAGATCCTCGCCGCCCAGCACGCCGGCGCCGACGACCGCCTCGCCTGCTGCGCCCGGGTGCTCGGCCCGGT
>DATIVB010000552.1:0-3886 GCA_035466375.1 Chondromyces sp. | reverse complement strand
TCGTCGGGCAGGCACTCGAAGAGGATGCCCCAGGCGCCGAGCTCGCGGGCGTCCGTGCGGACCCGCTCGTAGAGCGTGCCGCCGAGGCCGCGGCCGCTGGAACCCGAGCCGCTCACCAGGTAGTCGAGCCACAGGAAGCCGATCTCCGGCTCGTGGTAGACGAGGGCGAACGCCTTGACGGTGCGCCGCTGGTTCTCGGCCACGAACAGGATCGCCCGGAAGCGGTGGCGGACCGGGTGCCGGAGCTTGTCGGCGATCGAGTCGACGTCCTTGCGGTCGAGCCCGGGGATGCGTTCGGCAAGCATGGCCTGCACCTGGGCGACCGCGGCCCGGTCGTTGGAGAGAATGTCGTCGTAGACCCTGCGGATGCGGAACATGGGGCCTCCTTGTGCAGCACGTACGGTAGCACCACCGACAGATTTCGGATTTCGGATTTCGGATTTCCACCCGCCCGGCCCGCAGGGAGCAGCCGCCGGCGACCCACTCGGACGAGACATTCGCTCCTCCGCTCCTCAGCACCTTCGCACCTCCGTTCCTCTGCCCCTCCGCTCCTCTGCCCCTCTGCCCCTCCGCCCCTCTGCCCCTCCGCCCCTCTGCCCTTCTGCCCTTCTGCCCTTCTACCCGCAAGCAGGGAGAAGGCCACCCGCTGACGTCGCAGAGTCACGACGCCAATCGGGAGTCAGGAACTCAAAACTCAAAACTCCCCCTGCCGTCTTCTTCCGTCGCACGGTGGATGTTGCCTCCCCGCGATACGATTGAAGACGGCACACTGCCGGACGGGGGGCGCCGATGAAGCTGCGATCGTCCATCTTCCTGGCCCTGGTCTTCGCCTCGGGAGCGGCCGGGCTGATCTACCAGATGGTGTGGTTTCGGCAGCTGAGGCTGGTCTTCGGGCTGTCGACGGCGGCACACGCGGCGGTGCTGGCGGTCTTTCTCGGCGGTCTCGGCCTCGGCGGCGCGCTGCTCGGACGGAGGGCCGATCGCCATCCCCGACCCCTGCACCTCTACGGCACGCTCGAGATCCTGGTCGCGCTGGCGGCCGCGGCGACGCCGCTGCTGCTGCGCGCCGCGCGGGACCTCTACCTGATGACCGGCGGTGAAGCGGAGATGGGGCTCACGGCGGCGACCCTGGTGCGCGGGCTGGTGGCGGTGCTGGTGCTGGCCGCGCCGACGGTGCTCCTCGGCGGGACGCTGCCGGCGCTGGTGCGGGCCTTCGAGACCGAGAGCGACAGCGAACGCCGCCGCACCGCGCTGGCCTACGGCATCAACACCCTCGGCGGCGTGGTCGGCGTGCTCCTCGCGACCTTCCTGCTGATCGAGCTCCTCGGCGAGCGACGCACGATCGTCCTCGCCGCCTGCATCAGCGCCGTGGTGGGGGTCGTGGCGCGGCGCCTGGCGGCGGCCGGGCCGGTGGTGGGTGAGGCCCCGCAGCCGTCGTCCGCGGCGCCGGCCGAGGCGCCCGCCCTGCCGCCGGCCCTGGTGTTGGCGGCGGCCGCGGCGACCGGCTTCATCTTCTTCCTGATGGAGATCGTATGGTACCGCATGCTGGGCCCCATCCTCGGCGGCACCACCTTCACCTTCGGCGTCATCCTGGCGGTCGCGCTGCTCGGTATCGCAACCGGCGGCGGGCTCTACGCGCTGGTGGCGAAGGGCCGGCCGGCGACGCCCGCGGCCTTTGCCACCACCTGCGCCCTCGAGGGCCTCGCCCTGGCGCTGCCCCTCGGTCTGGGGGACGACCTGGCGCTGGTGGCGGCGCTGTCGAGCGATTTCTCCAGTCTCGGCTTCGGCGGATCGGTGCTGTCGTGGTTCCTGGTCACGGTGCCGGTCGTGCTGCCGGCGGCGCTGATCGCCGGCTACCAGTTCCCGCTCATGGTCGCCCTGCTCGGGACCGGCCGCCGCGCGGTCGGCCTGCACGTGGGCCTCGCCTACGCCTCGAACACGGCCGGCTCCATCGCCGGCGCCCTGCTCGGGGGCTTCGTGCTGCTCACCGCCTTCGGCGCGGTCGCCTGCTGGCGGCTCGGCGTCGTCATGTGCTTCGGGCTCTCGCTGCTCACCCTGCTGGTGGCGCAGCTCCAGCCGCGCACCCGCGCCGCGCTCAGGCCGTACGCGGGCGCAGTGATCCCGCTGCTGGTGGTCGCGCTCGGGGTGCAGCTGCTCGCGTCGCCGGGGCCGACCGCCGCCTGGCGCCACGGCGGCATCGGCGCCGGCCGCGCCGTTCTCAGCGGCCGCGATGCCAACACGCTGCGGCGCTTCGTGCACGGGATCCGCCGCAACCTGGTCTGGGAAGCGGACGGGCGCGAGAGCAGCGTCGGCCTCGAGGCGTCGACGGCCTACGCGTTCGTGCTCAACGGCAAGGTGGACGGGAACTCGGTCAATGACGCCGGCACCCAGGTGATGTCGGGGCTGCTGGGGGCGCTGATCCACCCCGAGCCGCGGACCGCCCTGGTGGTGGGCCTCGGCACCGGAAGCACGGCGGGCTGGCTGGCCGAGGTGGCCACCATGGAGTCCGTGCACGTGGTCGAGCTCGAGCCGAAGATCGAGCACATCGCCCGCGTCTGCGCTCCCGTCAACCGCGCGGTGCTCGACAACCCGAAGGTGACCGTGGCCTACGGCGATGCGCGCGAGGCACTGCTGACGTCGCGGCATCGCTACGACCTCGTCGTGTCGGAGCCCTCGAACCCCTACCGGGCCGGGATCGCGAGCCTCTTCACCGCCGACTTCTACGCGCACGTGCGCGACCGCTTGAGCGACGACGGGCTGTTCCTGCAGTGGTTCCAGGGCTACGAGGTCGACACCGGAACGGTGGCGGTGGTCATCAACACCTTGGGCTCGGTCTTCGGCGAGGTCGAGGTGTGGCGGACGCTCAAGAACGACCTGCTGCTCGTCGCCTCGGTCGCGCCCCGCGAGCTCGATGCCGCGGTCCTGCGGGAACGGGTGGCGGCCGAGCCCTACGCGTCGGCGATGCGGGATGCGTGGCAGTCGAGCGGGCTCGAGGGCGTTCTCGCGCGCTACGTGGGCGGTGACGGGCTGGTCCGCGCGCTGGCTGCGACCGGCAGCGTGGAGGTCAATACCGACGACCGCAACCTGCTCGAGTTCATGCTCGCCAAGTCGGTCGGCCGGCACGGAATGTTCGAGGTGGAGACGATGGTCGAGGCGGCGCGGCGGATGGGCGCCGGGCGGCCGCGGTTGGCCCCGGGGACCGAGCCCCCCGACTGGGAGCTCGTGGAGCGGGAGCGCATCGGCGCGTTCCACGAGGCCCCCGACGCCGAGTGGAAGGACCTGCGGCCGCTGCTCGAGTTCCAGCGGGCGTGGCGGCGCGACGACCCGGCGACCGCTCTCGGAGCGTGGCAGACGGCGTCCCTTTCCGCGCGGACCGACCTCGAGCAGCTCGGGCTGGCGGCGGCGGCGAGCTCGGCGGCGGCGCTGGAGGCCGAGGCCGCCATCGCCGCGCTCGAGGGGCGCTACGACACCGAGGCCGCCCTGCTCACGGGCCGGCTCGAGCTGGCGCGCGGCGAGCCGGGGCGGGCCGCGGCAGCATACGAGCAGGCGGTGGCGCGCCTACGCAAAAGCCCCTGGGCGGATGCGGGCGCCTTCGACACGCTCTTCAGGGACCTCGACCGGATCGCCAACCAGGATCCGGCGCTCGCGCGGGTGGTCCTCGATCTCCTCGCGCGGCCCCTGGCGGTCGAACGGGGGCGCGACGAGCGCCAGTGGGTGCGGCTGCGGGTGGCCTGGCTGCTCGGCATGGACGATTTCGCGGAGGTCCTCAACGAGGTCGAGCCGTGGGTACCCTGGGATCTCTGGCTGCTGCAGCGGCGCGCCTCCGTGCGTCAGCACGCGGGCGACCCGCGGGCGGCGGCGGCGCTGGCCGACGTCGGCGTGTACG
>DATIVB010000551.1:0-1518 GCA_035466375.1 Chondromyces sp. | reverse complement strand
CCGGTCATGCGCGCGAGCGGGTAGAGAAACATGTTGGTGCCGAAGGTGTTCGGCCAGTCGACCACGGCCAGCCCGGCCTCGTGGCTGGTCACCAGGCCGCCGGCCACCACCAGCAGGAAGGTGGCCGCCACGGCGACCTTGGCGAAGAGCGCAGTCCACGCCTCCGGCCCGCCGTAGGCATCGGCGCGGGCGCCCGCCGCGGCCGCGAATGCCGCGGCCACCAGCGCCGACACCAGCAGCGAGCCGGGTACCCACAGCACGGCCGAGGGCAGCAACGCGCCGTCGTCGGCCGAGGACAGCAGGCTGCCGAGGATCAGCAGGTTGATCACCGCCGCCGCGGCCCCGACCGCGGCCCCGGCCCGCCAGCCGCCGGCCGCTCGGCGGCCGATGATCCAGCCCCAGACGGCGATCACGCCCAGCATGGCTGCCAGCAGGAGCCAGCTCGGCGCCATCACAGCCGGCAGCCGGAACAGGTACGCGACCGCCCACATGGACACCGCGGTCGCGAACGCCAGGGGGACGATGGAGCTGCGATCGAAAGCGGTCGGATTCATCGTCAACCTCCGTTCCGGGAACAACCGCGCGAATACCGCCCGGCCTTCCTCGGTTATACTCGGCGGCGCCGAACGCCGCATCCGGAAAGTCGATTCGAACTATACACCAGGCCCCGCAGCGGCTCTCAGGAAAGACGACAAGGTGGCAGATCAACTCTCAGCTTCAACCGACGCCCACGGACTGCCGCTCATGGCATCCGCGCGATCGCTCGCGGCCAACTACCTCGAGCTCGCCAAGGCCCGGCTGGGCGCCCTGGTCGTGCTCACCGCCCTCGTCGGCTACGTGCTCGGCGCCGGCGACGAGCTCTCGCTCTCGGTCGGTCTGGCGGCGGTCGTCGGCACCGCGCTCAGCGCCTTCGGCGCCAACATCCTCAACCAGTGGTGGGAGGTCGAGCGCGACCGGCGGATGCTCCGCACCCGCTCGCGCCCGCTCCCGGCGGGACGGGTCGACCGCCGCCTGGCCCTGGTCTCCGGTCTGGTGACGGCGCTGGCCGGGCTCCTGGTGCTGGCTGCCGGCACCAACCTGCTGACGACCTTGCTGTCGCTGTTCGTGATCCTGCTTTACGTGCTGGTCTATACTCCGCTCAAGGTGCGCACGCCGCTCAACACCGTGGTCGGTGCGGTGTGCGGGGCGGTGCCGCCGATGATGGGCTGGTCCGCGGCCACCGGCGGTCTCGAGGCCGGGGCCTGGATCCTCGGCGGCCTGCTGTTCGTGTGGCAGATCCCGCACTTCCTCGCCCTCGCCTGGCTCTATCGCGAGGACTACGCCCGCGGCGGTTTCCGCATGCTGCCCTCGATCGACCTCGAGGGGCGCCTGACCGGGCGGGTGGCCTTCATCTGGGCGGCCGCTCTGCTGCCCGTCACTGCGGCCCTGAGCGTGGCCGGCGTCACCGGCGGCGTCTTCCTGGCCGCATCGCAGATCGTGGGCGTGGCCTTCCTGGCGCTCGGCTGGGTCTTCCTCCGC
>DATIVB010000550.1:0-2452 GCA_035466375.1 Chondromyces sp. | reverse complement strand
ACCATCTCCGGGTCCTCGCCGAAGGAGCGGATGTTGATCACCGGGTTGTCCGGGTTGTTGTTGACATCCACCACCGGGGCGAAGGCCCAGTGGATCCCCAGCGCCCGGCCTTCCCGCGCCGTCACCTCGCCGACGAAGCGGGCGGCGTCCTCGGAGCCGGTCGCGCCGACGGCCATCGCGAAGGGCAGGTCGACGGAGCCCCTGGCGACGCGGAAGGACAGGCTGCGCTCCATGTCCATCGCCACCAGGAGCGGCACCCCGGCCTCCTTCTGGAGGCCGTTGAGCAGCCCCGGGATGGTCGCCTCCTCGGAGCGCATGAGGATCACCCCGCCGACGCCGGTGTCCCGGACCGCACGGACGAGGTCGAGCGCCGCCGCCGACCGCGGGTGCCGCGGGTAGCCGGTCTCCGCGACCATGATCATCTGCGCCGCCTTCTCCTCGAGGGTCATCGAGGCCAGGGTCTCGTCCACCCAGGCCCGCTGAGCCGCGGACAGCTCGGCCTGCAGGGGTCCGGGACCGGATCCGGCGGCCGACGCGGCCAGGAGAAGCAGGCCGCATCCGAGCAGGCAGGCGGCGCCGGCGCGATGCCGCGGACGGCGGGTCATCGCGGCTCTCCAGTCACCTCGCGGCCGTCGAGGAAGACCGTTTCGATGCGGGTGGTCGCGGGATCCATCGAGCCGTCCGCGCCCGGCCCGAGCACCACGAACGAGGCCGACTGCCCGCGCCGCAGGGCCGGCCGGCGGCCGCCGCCATCCGCGGCCGGAAACAGCCGCTCCAGGACCTCCGCACCGGGTTCCGCTCGCAGCGGGCTTCCGTTCAGGGCCTCGACCACGTCCGCGATCGAGTCCGAGCGCGGTGCTCCCGGGGGGCCGTTGAGGCGCAGCCAGGGCAGGGTGTCCCGCGTCGAAACGACCTCGAGCCGCGCCCGGCCCTCGCCCGCGAGCTCGCCGGCGAGGGCCCTGGCGTCGGCGGCCCGGCGCGGGGGAACCTGCCACACCACCGTGCCGACGCCGAGCCGCGCCACCTCTTCGAGCACCGCGGCGTCCAGCCAACGCCGCGCCTTCCAGCCCTCGACGCCGGCCGCGAAGGGCGCGGAGATCACCTTGCCGCCCGCATCCACGACCCGGCCCGCACCAAGGAAGCCCGCGTCCCCGATCTCGACGATCAGTGAACGGGGTGCGCGTCCGGTGGGGCACCCGGCGCGATCGCGATCGTCCACCTCGAGGTTGAACGCCAGATCGGCTCGGTACGGAGACGGGTTCCGCGGCTGTCGGATCGAGCCGCCGAGCACCACCACATCGACCCACCCGTCCCTCCGATTGCGCTGCAGACCCTCGTAGACCTCGGGGTCGTAGTCTGCGAGCTCGTTGCGAACCAACTCCTGCAGCACGGTCAGGATCGCGACGAAGTTGAGTCGGGTCAGGTCCGTGATGTCCCGCCCGGGCGGCAGGCCGCCGCTCTCGATCAGCACCACCGGAGTTCCCCAGGCGGTGATGTTGTCGCCGAAGGCGCGGGGGTTCCAGTCCTCGTCGAAACGCGCCACGCCTCCCGGTATGAACGGATCGAGCGTCTGGACGATGGCCGAGCAGGCGCGCTTGGCGAGCAGGCGGCCGGGGGTGACGGCCCCCGCTTCGTCGCCCGCCACGGCGAGCACCGAGGTGGTGGCCAGCACGCCGGTGTCGCCCACCGTCATCCTCCAGCTCTGGTCGTGCAGGTTGAACCCGAGCATCGGCTCGTGGAGGTCGCGGATCCTCTTGAGGAGGCGACCCTCCGGAGTGGCGAGGTGCAGGGCGTCGCGGTTGATGTCGATCGCCTGCAGGTTGCGGCGCTCGTAGATCTCCGAGCCATCGGGGTTCAGCATCGGGATCATGAGAAGCGTGAGTCCGTCGAGGATCGCCGCCGCCGCCGGCTCCTCGGCGCGGGCCAGCAGGACGTGGGCGATGTCGAGCAGGGCGGGGGTCGCCGACGGTTCGTCCCCGTGCATCTGGGACCACAGCAGGACGGTGCGCGGCCCGTGGCCCACTGTGATCATGTGAATGGGCCGCCCTTCGACCGAGCGGCCGATTTCCTCGAGCTCGACGCCGTCGGGATATCGCGTGGCCAGTCTCGAGAGCTCGGCCTCGAGCGCGGCCGGGCGCAGGCACGGCGCCGCGGTCTCGACGAACCGTTCGGCCGGCCAGCCCTGCCACAGCTCATCGGGGGTGAAAACGGGGGTTGTCGACTGCAGGGCGAGAGTGAGCAACGCGGTGAGCACCAACATGAGGGACATTGTAGACGCTCACCCGCAGAGACGAATTTTGCATTCTCAATTTTGAATTTTGAATTCCCGCCCACCCCCGTGACGTGCGGGCCGGGCGGGGGGTTCATTCAAAATTCAAAATTCAGAATTGAGTGGGTGGGTGTGTGGTGCTTCGATCGCGTATACTCCATCGTTCGAGGCCCGGAACGGGCG
>DATIVB010000549.1:0-19170 GCA_035466375.1 Chondromyces sp. | reverse complement strand
CGCCGGGCAGTTCTTCGAGGCCGGGCTGCCGATCTCGGGCTTCGCGGTGGCGCTCGCGATCTTCTTCGCCGTCAGCGTCGGCCTGGTGGCGGGGATCTACCCCTCGTTGCGCGCGGCGCGCATGACGCCGGTGCAGGCGTTAGCGGGGTGACGTCGCAACGTTGAACGTTGGAACGTGGAAACGTTGGGGTCATCCCGAGAATCGTGGGATGGCCACCGCAAGAATTAGGAATTAGGAATTAGGAATTAGGAATTAGGAATTCGGAATGCCGCCCGCCCGCCCATTTCGGATTTGGGATTTCGGATTTCGGATTCCCGCCCGCCCACCAACTCCGGGTGAAGAGGTGAAGAAGTGATGAGGTGAAGCATGACCTGTTGGATGCGCGAGTCTTGACCTGTGACCCCTTACCCCTTGACCCTTCACTCGTAACCCTTAACCCTTGACCCTTAACCCTTGACCCTTAACCCGGCTCTGTGCCCTCTGTGTCTCTGTGGTTCAAGCGACTCCTCGAATCGATCGGTGTGAACGACCCGGAGGTGGCCATACCGCGGTCGCGCAGCCTGCTCGCTGCCCCGGTCGCTGCCCCGGATGCGGCTCTCTGCCACTGAAACTGCCACTGAGACTGTCACTGTCATCGGCCGCTGCCACCGAGCCTGAATTCGGGCACGGACACGGAGACGGGCACGGGTCGTATCCCATGCCTCCATCCCATGGAATTCCAGATGAGCCGAACGTTCGAACGTTTCAACGATGTGTGCCGTCGAGGCCGAGGAAGCGGCGGGTGGCGGTGTAGCCGGCGTCGATGAACTCGTCGAATCGGTTCCACTCGGCCCACCGGGCGGCGCCGACGGCGGGTCTGATGACGTGGCTCGCGGCGCGCAGCTGCTGCCGGCGCAGCAGCCGGGCGGTCATCATCTGGGTCCGCATCATGGTGTCGAGCACGAGGTCGTCGTCGCCGATCGGCGGTACCTCCATCGAGACGTCGACTGCGATCACCGGCCATCCCTCGTCGCGGGCGGCGATCGCCGGCACCTCGGCCACGACCCCGCCGTCGACCAGCTTCCGTCCACCGATCTCGGCCGCGGGCACGACTCCGGGGATCGCGCTCGAAGCGTCGATCGCGAGACGCAGGCTCCCCTCCCGGATCCGGACCTCTTCGCCGGTCTCGAGGTCGGTCGCCACCACGACCAGAGGCTTCGGCAGGTCGGCGAAGCTCTGGTCGGGGACCAGATACTCGAGCGCCTGGACGAGTTCCCGGCTGTCGAGGATCGTGCTGCGGTTCATGGCGAAAGTGATCACGACCCGGTTGCTGATGCGGCGTGCGACCTGGATCAGGGGATGCTCCTTGGTGTCGGCATCCGGCAGCCTGCCGATCGTCCGCACCGCCGGAATCAGACCGTCGGCCAGAGCCTGCCGCCACAGCTCGATGGAACGCTCGGCGGACCCGTGGGCGAGGTACATGCAGCCGGCCACTGCGCCCATGCTGGTGCCGACGATGCTCGCGACCTCGAGCCCCGCCTCGTCGAGGGCCTTGAGCACGCCGAAGTGCGCGAAGCCTCGGGCGCCGCCTCCGCCGAGAGCGAGGACCGGTTTCCGGATTCGCCACAACGAGCGCGAAATCAACTTTCGAGCCGACACGGCACCTCTCGTCCCGATCCCAGCTCTCAGCTCTTCGTCGTCTCTTTGAAGTTCTTCGACGGCGGATCAGGCTTCGGACGTGCTGCACCGGCGGATTTGCCGTTGCCTGTTCGCCGGCGCTGCTTCGCCGGTGCGCGCCGCCGCTGCGCGAGCTCGGTCACCAGGCCCAGCAGGGCCTCGTGGACCCCTTCGGCGACGCGGTGCGCCTTGTCCGAGATGTGGTCGAGGTCGTCGGTGCGGCCGCGGGGATCGACATCAGCGATGCGGTCGCCCTTCTTCACGGGCACGCCGTCCCGCAGCAGGCCGCGCAGGACGCCGCCGATCCTCGCCGTCACCGGGTACGAGGCGTCGACCGGCACGCCCTGGCGAAAATCCTCGACCCCGTAGACCGACACCACGGTTCCGATTCGCTCGCCCTGTTGGACTTCGCCGCCGATCCGATGGTGGGTGAAGAAGATGCCGTCGCGAATCGCCTTCACCGAGCGCTCGCCGGAAAATCCCATGATCTGGGCCGGCGGTTCGTCGCGCAGACGCTCTCCGGTGTCCTCCAGGACTGCGCCGACCTGGGGACCGCGAACAGTGTCGATGACGGCATCGCAGTCCTTGCGCGCCACGTAGCCCGGACCGAGGGCGATGACCACGGGCGCGATGCCGCGTCTCAGTCCCCAGTTCTTCCGCAGCATGGCGGCCTCGATGAAGATCTGCGGCTGCCAGTCGTGCAGCACGTCCTCGAGTGCGAGGGCCGCCACCGCGATCTCACCGGCCGCGTTCGCGGCCACGGTTTCCGGTACGTTGCGGACGAAACGGCCGACCACCCCCTGCACGGTCTGGGTCCCATCGAGGATCGCTTCCGAAAAACACACCTGGCGCCGGACCGCCTTCGGGTACCGACGCTCCAGCATCAGCACATTGGTGAAGCCCTGGGTGTAGAGGTGGTGCGCGGTCGCCGATGCAAGCTCACCGGCGCCCCTGATCAGCACCCGGAATTCGCTCGGCTTCATCCCTCCCCCATCCTCAGCCCGGTGATCGGGTTGTTGTGTTGGCACATTCTAGCCTGCACCGGCCGCGCTGTCACCTGAGATGATGCGCGCGCTTTCGTCCCGCAATGCCTCCCTCATGTTTCGACCAGAACATGGATGTCGGGCACGTTGCGGTAGCGCTCGCCGTGGTCGAGGCCGTAACCCACCACGAACAGGTCGTCGATATCGGTCCCGAGAAAAGCGACCTCGACCTCCACCTGGCGCCGGGACGGCTTCGACAGCAGCGCCACGACCTGGATCGATCGCGGGTGCCGGGCTTCGATCAGACGGATCACGTCGCTGAGCGTCGTGCCGGTGTCGACGATGTCCTCGACGAGGTAGACGTCGCGGTCGCGCACGTCCACGGTGATGTCCTTGACCAGGACCACCGATCCGGACGAGGTCGTGCTCGCCCCGTAACTGGAGACCTGAATGAAGTCCATCTCCATCGGCTTCGAGATCTGGCGAGTGAGGTCCGTGAAGAAGTACACGCAGCCCTTGAGCACCCCGATGAAGACCGCCGAAGGGGCGCGCATATCGGCCTCGATCTCCTGCGCCAGGCGACGGTTCATGGAAGCGATCTCGTCGCGACCGACCACGATATCTCCGAGCATCAGCATTTCTCCTTCGTTGTCCGCACCGCTGGGAGGATGTATCCTCGGCCGATATGCAAGCCCCGGCAGCGCCGTCAGCGAGCGTTCGGTATACCACACTGGCCGACCGCTTTCGATCGCTGTGGACCTTCCACCAATTTCTGAGCAGCGTCATCAACCACCTCGGGGAAGGTCCGATACGGTACGTCTACGATTTTCAGGGGCTGCACCGACGGCTCCAGGGCATGGTTCACACGGTCGGCGTCGGGGGCAGCTCCGCAGCGGTTCCGGAGCTCGACCAGATCGAGCGCGAGCTCGACCGGATCCACCGCGAGCTGTCGCGGATCGAGCTCGGCTACGCCCCCTCGGTGCTGCGGAGATTCTTCGACCACATCAACCGGCAGGATCAGAAGGTCCTCTGCGCCCTGATCAAGTTCTACCTCATGTTCAAGCACTTCGAGCAGGACACGCTGGACAAGCTCGACATTCTCTGTACGCGGCTCGCCGAGGCACCGGGCGACGGTCGGGTCGCGGCCCCCAGGGAAGCCTCCGAACTCCTGCGGAGCTTCAGGAGTCTCGGCGAGTTCACCGATCTGCCCGGGCTTCCGGCTGCCGAAGCGGCGCCATTGGTCGAAGCGGTGCGGTCGATCCGGCACGAATTCGAGAGCATCGACGGCGCAGACGCCGAGGCGGCGTCGAAGGTCTACGAGCGCTACCGGCGCCTCAAGCAGCGGCTCGGGACGAACGTCCTGCAGCCGCAGTTGATGGCCGAAATCGTGACGGCGAACATCGTCGCCAAGAACCGCTTCAGGCAGCTCTTCGAGTTCGAGGAACAGAGAGTCCTCGGCAACTCGAACCGCATTTCGGAGATCGAACGCTACCTCAGCCGGCACCCGGAGCTGGCAGACGACGAGCTCAGACGCCAGCTCGATGACTTCCGCCACTTCAGGATCCGTTACGAATCGGGCCGGCGCCAGGAGAATGTCAAACGCGACGACATCACCGAGATGACCCGCGCGATGCACGCGGTGCTGGCGAGGTTCGACTCCGCCACCAACCGGCCGCTGCGCGTGCCGACGGGACCGGTCGACGCACAACCGGCGGCCGAGCTCCACGCCGCATCCGTCGGGCCCGATCGCGTCGCTCAAAGCGACGAGCCACGCGGCGCGTCTGCTGCGGCTGCGGAGATGGGCGACGGCGCCTCGGTCAGCAAGCTTCTGCCGCCCGACCCCTTGATCAGCGAGCCCCTCCACAAGATCATGTTCGCCCTCGAGCTCGTGGTCTGGGATCGCCTTCCGGGGCAGGTCGCCCAGGCTCCGGAGATTCAGCGTCTCGGCCTCGACAGCTGGGAAATCGACAGCTATCGGATGCTCATCGACCAGACCCTGGAGCAGGGCACGGCGGAGTCGGAGCTGGCCAGGTTCTTTCTCGCTTCGGCTGCACTGCGCATCAAGATGGACGAAGAGAGGGAGGAGATTTCGCGTCTCGAGGCAGCGCAGAACCCCGACCGGTTGTACGAGCTGCTCGAGCACTCGGCTCAAAGTCTCCAGCGCGCACGCGACGTCGAGCGCCGCTTCCAGTGGTTCATCGACGACATGCTGTTCAGAGGCGACACGAACAAGCTGGAGAACGTGTACAGCTCGCGCTTCAAATTTCTCCACAGCTACTCAGGACTGTGGCTCGCGCATCAGCGCAGCGGCGGCCTGACACCTCTCTAGTGAGCCGGAAGCTCTACGCCGAGGACGGCTGGCGGCCTGCAGGGGCCCTTTCACGTCTCGTTGCGAGCCTCCTCGACATGGCGCTCTACTGCGGCTTGTGCCTGCTGCTCGCGATGCCGGTCGGGCAGGAGTTCCAGTGGAGCGCCCTGTGGGGAGGCGTCGACGAGATCGCGCGAGCCGCCTCGGCGCCCTCGTGGCTGGCACACGCGAGCAGCATCCTCGGCCTGTGGATTGCACTCTGGTGGTGCTACTTCGTGGTCGGGTGGGGCTTGCTGGGCGCCACGCCGGGCAAGTGGGCGCTCGGGCTGCGGGTCATGGACTACCGGCAGCGCTGCCCGATCGGTGCTTCGAGGGCGACCCTCCGCCTCGCCGCTTACTGCGTCAGCTCGGTGATGTTCGAGTGGGGGCACCTGATGATGCTCATCCGCGCCGACCGGAGGGCGCTGCACGACATCCTCGCCGGCACGAGGGTGGTGCGGCGAGGTCGACGAAGGGCGGAAGCCCCCGAGGCGTCCGACGATCCCCCGCAGGAAAATCGTTAGAACGTTTGCGCGTTGAACGTCCGAACGTTTCCACCCACCCGCCCGAGACTTTCGGATTTCGGATTTCGGATTTCGGATTTCCGCCCACCCACAGCAAGGATTCCGGTGCAGGTTGATTTCGCGAGCAGGGGCAGAATCAGTGGCAGCTGCAGTTTCAGTGTCAGAGGGCAGCGACCGTGACAGCGAACGGGGCAGCGAGCAGGCGACGCGACCTCGGAACAAAGGGCCTCCGATGCGTTCACACCGATCGATTCGAGGAGTCGTTTGAACCACAGAGACACAGAGGGCACAGAGCCGCACAGAGTATTTTCCGATCCATCGCACGACCAACCGGAGATCATCCCAGTGCGAGGTCATGCTCTCTCTCTGTGGCTTCTCTGTGTTCTCCGTGCCTCTGTGGTTCGGGTGGGTGGGTGGAAATCCGAAATTCGAAATTCGAAATTCGAAATCGACTGTTGATCCACGGATTTCCGGATGAGCCTAACGTTCCAACGTTCCAACGTTCTAACGTTCTAACGTTCTAACGTTCTAACGTGTAACGATTTACCTGAGAAATCCCTGCAGCGAGTACCGCTTGTGCGAGCGGCGCAGCTTGTTGAGCGCGCGGCTTTCGATCTGCCGCACCCGCTCCCGCGACAGGCCCAGGATCTCGCCGATCTCGCGCAGTGTTTTCGGCTGGTCGTCGTCGAGGCCGAATCGCAGCTCGAGGACCCGCCGCTCGCGCTCCGGGAGCTCGGCCAGTGCGTCGCTGACCGCACGCGAAAAGCTCTTGCGCAGAAGGAGATCGTCGGT
Source organism: Chondromyces sp. (assembly GCA_035466375.1). Lineage (GTDB taxonomy): Bacteria > Acidobacteriota > Thermoanaerobaculia > Thermoanaerobaculales > Sulfomarinibacteraceae > Sulfomarinibacter. The sequence continues at coordinate 12,867 of DATIVB010000549.1, read as the reverse complement.
GTCGGGGATGCCGGTCTGCTCGAGCAGATCGCCGAGCTCCGAGTCGCCGTCCGAGTCCACGGGCTCGTTGAGTGACAGCGAGCTCCGCGAGGCGCGGGTCAGAACCCTCACCTCCTCGACCGGGATGCCGAGCTCCTCCGACAGCTCTTTGTCGGTCGGCGCCCGCCCGAAGCGTTCCCCGAGCAGCGACCGGATCCGTTCCATCCGATACAGGGTGTTGGCCTGTTTCTGGGGCAGACGGAACGAACCGGCATGCTCGGCGAGCGCATGCAGGATGGCCTGCCGGATCCACCACACGGCGTAGGTGATGAACTTGACGTCCTGGCCTTCCTGGCTGGGGTCGTACTTCTTGGCGGCCTGGATGAGACCGAGATTGCCCTCGTGGATGAGGTCGAGGAAGGCGACGTTCGGATTGCGGTAGCGCTTCGCATAGGCAACGACGAAACGCAAGTTCGCTTCGACGAGCTCGCGCACCGCGTCCTCGTCACCGCCCTGGATCAGGGCGGCGAGCTCGACCTCGCGTTGGTGGTCGATCGGGGGGTACCGCGCGATTTCTTTCAGGTAGCGGCGGAGGGTCGCCACTTCCGCATCCGGAGTGGTGCCGCCGCGAAGGCTCATTCCTCGTCCACGACCTTGAGGGTGGTGGTCTCGATCTTGACCAGCGAGTGGTATCTGGGCACCTCGTTGTGCTTCTGCACCGTCCGTTTGATCATCTGGGTCAGCATCTCGTTTTCCTGCTGCAGGCGTTTGATCTGCTTTTTGAGGTTGAGGATGATGTCCACCCCCGCGAGATTGACGCCGAGATCCCGGGTCAGGGTGAGGATCGACTCGAGCTGCTCACACGCGTCGTCGTCATAGAGCCGGGTGTTGCCGCGCGACCGGATCGGCTGCAGCAGTCCCTCCCGCTCCCACAAGCGGAGCGTCTGCGGGTGCACGTTGTACTTCTCGGCAACCCACGAGATCATGCGGTATTTGGGCTTCGACTTCATGCGCCTCCCGACGCTTGTTCGACGGCCTGCCGCTGCTCCATGAGCTCCATCAACGGCACCTCCGAAAACAGGACGCCGCATCCCGATCGTTGGCCGCGGACACTCTCGTCAAGCCGAGCTCGTGTGCGTACTTTAGCACTGCAGCGACCGCCGCCGCGCACCGCCCGCGCGCTGCGACGGCAGCAACGAGCCGCCGCAGCACGCGCGCCGACCGCCGTCAGTTTTTCTCCTCGGCATCCACGTCCACGTACTCGGCATCGATCACGTCGTCGTCGGGTGCGGACTCGGCCGCACCATTCGCCGGACCGCCGGGCTGCGGTCCGGCGGCGCCGGGAGTCGCTGCCGTGCTCTGGTACAGGACCGCTGCGATCTTGTGGCTCGCCTGAGTGAGGCGCTCGCTCGCCGCTTCCATCTGCTGCATCGAGCCCTCCTCGAGGGCCTTCTTCGCCTCGCCGAGTGCGCTGTCGACCTCCGCCGCCTCGGCCGCAGGGAGCTTGTCGCGGTTGTCGGTCACCAGCTTCTCGGTCGAGTAGATCAGGCTGTCGAGCCGGTTGCGGGTCTCGATCTGCTTGCGTTTTGTCTCGTCGTCACTGGCGTGGGTCTTGGCCTGCTCGACCATGTTCTTGATCTCGTCTTCCGAGATGCCGGACGAGCTGGTGATCTGGATCTTCTGCTCCTGGCCCGTCCCCCGGTCCTTGGCGGAGACGTGCAGGATACCGTTGGCGTCGATGTCGAACGCGACCTCGATCTGCGGCATGCCGCGCGGCGCCGGGGGAATGCCGACGAGGTGGAAACGCCCCAGGGTCCGGTTGTCCCCAGCCATCGTTCGCTCGCCCTGGAGGACGTGGATCTCGACCTGGTTCTGGTTGTCGTCGGCGGTCGAGTAGACCTTGGACTTGCGCACAGGAATCGTGGTGTTGCGCTCGATGACGACATCGGTGATACCGCCGAGGGTCTCGACGCCGAGCGACAGCGGCGTGACGTCGAGCAGCAGCACGTCCGTCACCTCGCCCGACAGCACACCGGCCTGCACCGCGGCGCCGATGGCCACGACCTCGTCGGGGTTGACGCCGCGGTTGGGCTCCTTGCCGAAGAAGTCGCCGACAAGCTTCTGCACCATCGGAATGCGGGTCGATCCGCCGACCAGGACCACCTCATCGACATTCTTCGGCTCGAGGCCCGCATCCTTGAGCGCCTGCCGGCACGGCTCGAGCGTGCGCTGCACCAGCGGCTCGATCATCTGCTCGAACCTGGAGCGCGAGAGCCGCAGGTTGAGGTGCTTCGGGCCGCTCGCGTCGGCGGTGATGAAGGGCAGGTTGATGTCGGTTTCCATCGTCGAGGAGAGCTCCATCTTCGCCTTTTCGGCGGCCTCCTTGAGGCGCTGCACCGCCATCCGGTCCTTCGACAGGTCGACGCCCTGGTCCTTCTTGAACTCGGCGACCAGCCACTCGATGATGAGCTGGTCGATGTCGTCGCCGCCGAGGTGGGTGTCGCCGTTGGTCGATTTCACCTCGACCACGCCGGTCCCGACCTCGAGAATCGAGATGTCAAAGGTGCCGCCGCCGAAGTCGAAGACCGCGATCGTCTCGTCCTCCTTCTTGTCGAGGCCGTACGCCAGGGCGGCCGCGGTCGGCTCGTTGACCAGTCGCAGGACCTCGAGGCCCGCGATCTGGCCCGCGTCCTTGGTCGCCTGGCGCTGCGCATCGTTGAAGTAGGCGGGAACCGTGATCACGGCCTTCTCCACCTTGCCTCCGAGATAGTCCTCGGCCGCGGCCTTGAGCTTCTGCAGGATCATCGCGGAGATCTCCGGAGGCGAGTAGATCGTGCCGTCGATGTCGATGCGGGCCGTCTCGTTCTCGCCCTTGACGACGTTGAACGGGACCGTCTTGATCTCCTCGGCGACCTCGTCGTAGCGTCGGCCCATGAAGCGTTTCACCGACGACACGGTCTTCTCCGGGTTGGTGACGGCCTGGCGCTTGGCAACCTGGCCGACCAGACGCTCGCCGTTGCTCGAGAAGCCGACGACCGACGCGGTGGTGCGGTTGCCCTCCTGGTTGGGCATGACCACCGGCTTGCCACCCTCCATGACGGCCACCACCGAGTTGGTGGTGCCGAGATCGATTCCAATCACTCTAGACATGCTTGAACCCTCCTCATATGTCAGTTCCAGATGTCAATATAAAACCTGAGTAACGCATTGTCAAGTATTTTCCGCGACCCGAGAACCGGCGTGCGCAGGACGTTCCCCGGCTTCCGGCCTGTGGCGGCTCAGTCGATGAGGCGAACTCCGGGACCCTGCGGGCGCTCGCCGCGCTCGTGGGTTCCCTCCCACGCGAGCCCGCGGCTGAGGATCAGTCGCTGCACCGGCTGCCCGGCAGCGTCGGTGCCGGTGACCAGCAGCTTGCCGCCTCGGGTGACGAGGCGGTATGGACGACCCCACGGGTCGTTCGGCACCTGCCGGGACGGCGCTGTGCCGACCTCGTCAATGTTGGTGGGATAGATGCCGCTGAGGTAGTAGGAGGTCTCCGCTTCGCTGGCGACGCGATCGAGGCCGACCCAGGACAGACTCTCGAGCACGCCTTGATTCCAGATCGTGTTCCGCAGCTCGAAGGCGGGGTTGAGCGGGTTTCGCGGGATGACGGTCAACGAGAAACCGAGCAGAACCAGGAAGGGAACCGCCAGCCACGGCAACGAGCCGAAGCTGAACCGGGTCGAACTGGTGAGCGTCACTCCGCGCCGGAGCTCCCGTGCGACCTCCTCCTGGGTGGCCTCACGGATGAGGCCGCGGTCGAGAAGCTCGGCCAGGGCCTTACAGGTCTCGAACTCGATCAAGGTGCTTTCGAGGATGATCTCGCTGACCGTGTTGGTGCCGTTGACCAGCGGATACACGAGCATCTGACTGTCGGTGACTTGGTGGTCCCGAAGGCCACCGCCCGACGAAGCCTCGTCGCCGGTCTTGAAGCTGAAGTCAAAATCGTTGAAGAAGTCGCCGCCGCCGTCCACCACCTCGAGCCGCCGCGACGGGTCGGCCTTGCGGAGAACCACCCCGCGATCGGGGATTCGCTGGTCGATGAACGGCCACTCGTCGGTCATCCGGGCGCCTTCCATGATGATGGAGTCGGCGGCCATGGGCTGCAGGAGATCGCGATCGTAGTCGATGTCGGTCTCCTGCGAGAAGTGGTACTCCCCGTCCAACCAACGGAAGACGCGGTACACGATCTGCAGGATCTGCTGCTGCAGCGCCACCCGGACCGTTTCGATCGGAACGACGTGGTGGTCGATCAGAATCCGTCCGAGCCGCTGCAGCGTCTCTTCCTGGCGGCGCAGGGCCCCCTCGAGCTCGGCTTTCGTGATCTCGCCGCGCTTGAGCAGGATGAGCCCGATCATGTCCTCCATGTGCTGATTGAGAGTGGATGCGCCGACGATGCAGCCGTCCTGGAACGAAACCGTGACCAGGTTCTCCTTGGTCCGCAGGGTCAGAACGCCCGTCTTTCGCTGCAGCGAAATGAGCTGGAGGATGTCTGCGAACGAGAAGTCCCGGAGGGTTCCTTCGAGAGCCATGTCACCTCCGTTCCCAGGACATCGTCGTCGAACGCAGGACGAAGAATGCCGCCAGCACGAGCATCAGGATCTGCGGCTGCCGCGGGCTCGCGAGCGGATCGATCAGCGGTATCACGCGGTGGGACCAGACCAGCGCCCCGGTGAACAGGAAGAAGGTGACGAAACTGAAGAGTACCCCACGCACGACCCGGCCGCCGAAGTAATACGGTATCCCCGGAAACACCAGCCCCGCCAGCCGCCGTCCGAGCACCGACAGCTGCTCCCAGGTCCGGATGTGTTTCAGCTTCGCCGTCTGCCCTTCGATCGAGACGACGTCCCGCTTCAAGAAGACCGACACGCACTGGGGGCAGTAAACGGTGCTCTCGCCGAAACCCGTTTCCAGGCGGTAGGTCTTGCCGCACTTCGTGCACTCGTGGGCCGGAGGGTACGCCCGGCTGCGCACTGCGAGCAGCAGCAATCCCATCACCAGACCGACGACGAACACCAGGGACAGCGGATCCAAGACACCCCGCGTCAGCTCCGATGCTGCGCTGGGCTCGGCACCACCCTCCCCGCGCAGCGCCGCGAGGTCCGACTCGAGCTGCTCGACCTCCGCGCGGCCGAGGCGCGGAAACCGGATTCGGGGGTCGAGCCCGCGCAGCCCGTTGTCCGGACCGTCGGCCCCCTTGTACTGGCGCGCCCGGGCCCGGGCGGCATCACCTTCTTCGAAGCGACGCGTCAGGTCGAAGGCCAGGGAGAGATTGTGGTACGCGAACGGGTCGGACGGGTCGGCCTCGATCGCCGAGTTGAAGGTCTGCACCGCGCGCTGCGCGTCGCCCTCTTCGAGTGCGAGATTGCCGAGGAAGACCAGCGCCCGCGCCGCCCCGGGGTCCGATACCACGGCCTTCTGAAACTGAATCCTGGCGAGGCCGGGCTCGCCGTGCATCCGCAGCAGCTCGCCCAGCACGAGATGGAACGAAGCGGTCTCGGCAAGATCCGGTTCGAGCTCCGCGAGCTCCCGCAGGGACGCGGGATCGATCTGGCGCTCCTCGAGCACCGTCACCAGGCGGCTCGGGAGCGGCCTCGAATGCAGTACCTTCTCCTGGACCCACTCCAACGACGGGACGAAGAAGACCATCAGCACGCACGCCGCCACAGCCCATATCCTCAACGGAAGGCTCAGGTAGATCCAGCACCCGATAAACAGGTACACGCCGAGCCAGATCGGCCCGAGGCCCGCGAATAGCGGCAACAACAGCACGACGCCCGTGAACACCCAGGCATTGGCGGGTTGAAACAGCACCCCGCCGAGCGCGCGCACATCGTGAATCAGGCTGCGAACGTTGCGCAGGACAACTGCGAGCATCATCGACGCCTGGCTGAGCGCCACGGCGAATATCACCCACAGCGCCATCCAGGCCACGAACGGGCGCCGGACCGGCTCGAATCGCAGCACGGCATACCAGCCTGCGAGCTGCGCCTTCAGCGAGCCCAGGAACGATCCCCGCTGGCGCTCCCACCGCGCCTCGAGAAAATAGGACCCGGGGAACTGGGGGTCGAGGCGACGGGCCGTGCGCAGCATCGCCTCGCCGTCCGCCCCCGGGTGCGCCTCGGCCCAGGCCACCAGCGCAGCCGCGAAGCCCGGCATGCGGCGGACTCCGAGCTCGGCAGCCTGGTCCTGCAGCACCTCGATCACACCCTCCGCCCCGCCGGCATCACCGGCAGCGAGCTGCTCCTGGACCTCCTGCCAGGTGTCCATGAGGCTTGCCTCGGCCACCGCCGCGAAAGCAAGCATCATGACGGCGATGCGCAGCGAACGACGCATCATCCGGTTCTCTGCACGTACGCCGTCCGGAGCTGAAAGACCAGATCGGAGAGGACCTTCTGCTCGTCCGCCGACAGATTGCCGGCGGTTTTCTGCTCGAGCGCTGCCAACCAGTCGATCACCCTGCGGGCCTCGGCGGGCCGGGCGGGCATGTCCTCTGCGCCGAGCAACAGGAACTCGGCATTCTGCGCCAGCATGGCGACGAGCTCGAGAAACTCCTGAGAGGTCTGACTCGGCGTCCTGCGACCGGCCGGGGCGGCCTTCGGGGCGGGTATCGAGCTCTCTCCGCCGAGCACGTCCGGCGGCTCCACGGCGCGCGGCGCCGCAGGAGCATGGGCCCGTTCCTGCTCCGGGGTCGGCGGCGGTGCAGACGGAACCGACCCGCTTCCGGCACCGGCGTGCTCCGCGCGCGGCTCTCCATCGGCGGTGAACTTGCGCCGATCAACGACCTTGACCTTGCGCGGCTCGGACTTCGACTCAGTCAACGACAACCTCCGAAGACGCAATAACCCGTTCCAAGAATACTACGCAGTGCGACTTCTTCCGGCAAGCGCCGGCGGCCGCGGCGCCGGGCCGGTTCCCCGGCCACCCGCTCACACGCTCACCCGCTCATCCGCAGGCGGAGGCGATCAGGAACGGAAAACCGGCTTGCGTTTTTCGAGGAATGCGGTCGTGCCTTCCGTCATCTCCTCGCTCGCCGCGCCGACACCGAAAAGCGTCGCCTCGAGCAGGCAGGCGTCGTCGAATCCCATCTCGAGCCCGTGGTTGACGGCCGTAATGCAGTGGCTGACCGCCAGTGGGCCGTTGGCGAGGATCTTCTGCAGCACCTTGTCGACCTCCGCCACGAGCTCGCCCGGATCGACAACGGCGTTCGCCAGCCCGATCCGCGCCGCCTCGTCGGCGGCGACGTTACGGCCCGTGAGGAGGATCTCGAGCGCCCTGCCGCGGCCGACGAGGCGCGGCAGACGCTGGGTCCCCGCGTAACCCGGGATGAGTCCGAGCTTGACCTCCGGCTGGCCGAAGACGGCATTGCTCGACGCGATCCGGATGTGGCAGGCCATGGCCAGCTCGCAGCCGCCGCCGAGCGCGAAACCGTTGACCGCCGCGACCACGGGCTTGGCCAGTCTCTCGATGCGGTTGAACACCGCCTGCCCGCGGAGTGCGAACTCCTTGGCCTCGACCGCGGCCAGGGTCTTGAGCTCGGAGATGTCGGCGCCGGCGACGAAGGCCTTGTCACCGGACCCGGTGATGACCAGCGCGTGAACTGTGTCGTCTTCCGCCGCCGCCGCCACCGCCGCCTCCAGCTCGGCCATGGTTTTTCGGTTGAGCGCGTTCAGCTTGTCCGGTCGGTTGACGGTCAACCACATCACCTCGCCGCGCTGCTCGGTCACGAGATTCTCATAGCCCATGGCCACCTCCGTGTCGTTCGGCGCACCAGTGTAACCTGCGCGAAAGCCGCCCCTGGGTGCACCCCGAAATTCCGATCCCGTTCCCGAGATCGGGTTGGCGAACCCTGGAAGCCGACCTCGCCCTTGGACCGATGCTCGGTCGGGTGGCACTGTCCGGGCGTTCGTCGGGAACGGGATCGGGATCGGGTTCGGGACGGCGAATCTCACGATCTCAACAGTCGCCGGGAGCAACCGATCCGCCGACGGCTTCATCGGGGACCAAAGCTACTCCCGGAGAGGGATGGAAGGTGCGACGAGTTGCCGTCGACGACTGGAAACCCGGGAGCCCCGACTCAGAAGAAACGCCGTTTCACGTAGATCACGTCGCCCGCGTAGATCGGCGGATCGGCCTCGCGGCCTTTGCGGATATGGGCGAGGTCGAAGTTCAGAATCTCTTTCTCTCCGCCAGCTACGCGGTGGACCTCGATCTCCTGGGAGGCGAACTTGCCCACGCCGCCGGCCTGCGAGACGGCCTGCATGAGCGTCATGCCGAAGCTGATCTCATACTGTCCGGGCCGCGTCACCTCACCGGTGATGAAGTAGAGCTTCTTGGCGGCCACCGAAAGGACGTCGCCCGACTCGAGCACGACGTCGCGTCCGACTTCGCCGCTGAGGATGTCGGCGGTCGAAAAGACCATCGCCGCAGGCGGCCCGTCGGCGCCGACGCGGGTCACCCGCCGCAGCTCGAGAACCGGTCCGGCGCTGGGCTTGAGGCCCCCTGCACGCGCCAGGAGCTCGGTCAGGGTGGTCCGCCCCTCGAGGTAGTAGGTTCCAGGATTCTGGACCTCACCGAGCATCGTCACCGGCTGCGAGCCGTAGACCGCAACCCCGACCTTGAGCTGGACGTCGACGTAATAGTCCTTCTCGAGCAGCACTTCGAGTGCCGACGCCACCTCGGCCGGCGTCCGGCCCGAGACCGCCACCGAACCCAGCAGCGGGAAGGAGATCTCTCCCGACGGCTCGATCGCGAACTCACCCGAAATTTCGTCGTGGCCGAAGGTCTCGACCTTGAGCACGTCGCCCGGGCCGACCCGATAGCCGTCGTCTGCAACCGCCGCATCCTCTGCCGCGCCGGACAAGGCGATACTCATCAATGCCGCGACCACCACTGCTGCGGAAAGTGCCCTCGCACCCATGCGCGAACCGTAGCACACATGACGGAAATGCCGCACGGCGGCAGGCTCTGCACGGGCCGAATATCTCCGATCAGCCGATCCCAAAGCCACAATTCAAATACACCTTAGGGTCGTGCGGCTCCGATCCAACGGCGACCGACCCGAAGCCGGGTCCCCTACCCCTTGCCATCTTGCGGCGAATCGTTCAGAATGAATGAGTGTTCATTCAGAATTTGCCATCCGACCTCGGCCGCCGAGGTCAGCTTTTCATCACTGAACAGATCGGGAGGTTGATCCATGGGCACTGAGATTCGAAGGGCCGCGGTGCTCGGCGCCGGCGTCATGGGCTCCGGCATAGCAGCCCACCTCGCCAACGCCGGCATACCGGTGCTGCTGCTCGACATCGTTCCGCCGAAGCTGACCGAGGACGACGAGAAGAAGGGGCTCACGAGCGAGGACCCGCGCTTCCGCAACAAGTTCGCGATCGCCGGCCTCGAGGGGATCAAGAAGGCCAAGCCCGCGGCGCTGTACTCCAAGCGCTTCCTGCCGCTGATCGAGATCGGCAACTTCGAGGACGACTGGCACCGCCTCGCCGACTGCGACTGGATCGTCGAGGTCGTCGTCGAGCGTCTCGACATCAAACAGCAGGTCTTCGCCCGCGTCGACGAGGTGCGCAAGCCGGGCAGCATCGTGTCCTCCAACACCTCCGGCCTGTCCATCGCCGGCATGACCGAGGGCCGCTCCGAGGACTTCCAGCAGCACTTCCTGGTCACCCACTTCTTCAACCCCGTGCGCTACATGCGGCTCCTCGAGCTGGTGGCCGGGGAGAAGACGAAGCCCGAGATCCTCGACTTCTTCACCAACTTCGGGCGCTTCCGGCTCGGCAAGGGCATCGTCTTCGGCAAGGACACGCCCAACTTCATCGGCAACCGGATCGGCACCTTCGGCATCGCGGCCACCTTCAAGGCCATGATGGAGATGGACTACCAGGTCGACGAGGTCGACGCCATCACCGGCCCGGCCATGGGGCACCCGTCGAGCGCCTCCTTCGGCACTGTCGACCTGGTGGGCATCGACGTGCTCGCCCACGTCACCAACACGATCTACGAAGGTTGCCCCGACGACGAGCAGCGCGACATCTTCCAGGTGCCGGACTTCATCAAGAAAATGATCGAGGCCGGCGCGCTCGGGCGCAAGACCAGGGACAAGGGCGGCTTCTACCGGATCCGGAAGGAAGCCGACGGCAGCAAGACCAAGCTGGTCATCGACTGGAAGACCGGCGAGTACCGTCCCAAGGAGCGGCCGCGCATCGCCTCGCTCGGCAAGGCCAAGGCGACCCATGACGTCAAGCAGCGGCTGCGGGACGTGGTTTTCGCCGACGACCGGGCCGGCGCCTTCGCGTGGCGGCTGATGCGCGACACCCTGGCCTACAGCTCGATGCGCTTCGGCGAGATCTCGGACTCCATCGTCGACATCGACAACGCGCTGCGCTGGGGCTACAACTGGGACCTCGGGCCCTTCGAGGCCTGGGACGTGCTCGGCGTCGCCAAGGTGGTGGAGAAGATGAAGGCCGAGGGCGTCGAGCCCGCACCCTGGGTCACCGAGATGCTGGCCGCGGGCCACGAGAGCTTCTACCTCGAGTCGCCCGACGGCCGCCAGTACTACGATCCCGCCACCAAGTCCTACCTCGCGGAGCCCAAGCCCGACAGCTTCATCGTGCTCGCGGACCTCAAACGCGACGAGAAGAAGATCGTCTACGGCAACAACAGCGCTTCGATGGTGGACATCGGCGACGGCATCGCCTGCATCGAGTTCCACTCGGCTCTGCAGCCGCGCATGAACCCGATCGACGACAAGATCATCGACGTCATGTCCAAGGGCCTCGAGATCGCCGAGCGCGACTTCCGCGGGCTCGTGATCCACCACCAGGGCGAGAACTTCTCGGCCGGAGCCAACCTGCTGATGGTCCTCGAAGGCATCCAGGCGAACCAGTGGACGGCCATCGACGACATGATCCGCTCGTTCCAGGCCATGACCCGCAACCTCCTCAAGGCGCAAATCCCGGTCATCACGGCACCCTTCGCCTACACCTTCGGCGGCGGCTGCGAGATCACCATGGGCGGCGACCGCGTGTGCGCCGCCGCCGAGACCTACATCGGCCTGGTCGAGGTCGGGGTCGGCCTCATCCCCGCCGGCGGCGGCTGCTGGGCGATGCTGGAGCGCGTGCTCGAGGGGATCGACGAGCCGGTGCTGTCGAACCTGCCCTTCATCCGCACCGCCTTCGAGAACATCGGCATGGCGAAGGTGGCGACGTCCGGCGAGGAGGCCCGCGAACGGAAGTTCCTGCGGCCCTACGACAAGGTCGAGATCAACCGCGACCAGCAGCTGTGGACCGCCAAGCGCATGGCGATCGCGATGGCGGAGGAGGGTTACGCCCCGCCGCTGCCGAAGAAGCTGCACCTACCGGGCAAGGAGGGTCTGGCGACCCTGGAGATGATGCTCCACAACATGAAGCTGACCCACTGGATCTCGTCCCACGACGAGACGATCGCCCGCCACCTCGGCCGCATCCTGACCGGCGGCGACACCACCATCAACGACCCGGTGGACGAGCAGACGATCCTCGACCTCGAGCGCGAGGCCTTCCTGTCGCTGTGCGGCGAGCCCAAGACCCAGGACCGCATCTCCTACATGCTGGTCAACAACAAGCCGCTGCGGAACTGAGAAAGGAGAATCACGATGCGCGAAGCAGTCATCGTATCGGCAGCCCGCACGGCCATCGGCAGGGCCAAGAAGGGCAGCCTGCGCGACACGCGACCCGAGTACTTCACGTCCGAAATGATCAAGGCCCTGATGCAGCGCACCCCGGGCCTCGAGCCGCCGATGGTCGACGACGTCCTGCTCGGCTGCGCCATGCCCGAGGGCGAGCAGGGCATGAACGTGGCGCGGCTCGTGGTCTTTGCCGCCGGCTTCCCGACCTCGGTGCCGGCAGCGACGATCAACCGTTTCTGCAGCTCGGGCTCCCAGACCATCGCCATGGCGGCCGACATCGTCCGCTCCGGCAACGCCGACATCGTCATCGCCGGCGGCCTCGAGTCCATGTCCATGGTGGCCATGGGCGGCAACAAGCCGATCGCCTACCCGGGCCTGATGGACGACATGCCGAATGCCTACGCGGCCATGGGCACCACGGCCGAGGTGGTTGCGCGGCGGTTCGACATCTCGCGCGAGGTGCAGGACGAGTTCGCCTACAACTCGCACATGAAGGCGGTGGCCGCCCTGGAGGCGAACAAGTTCGCCGACGAGATCGTGCCCTTGGACGTCCGCGTGCGCGAGAACGGCAGCTGGAAGGAGATCCACTTCGACACCGACGAAGGCCCCCGCGCCGACACCACCGTCGAAGGCCTCGCCAGGCTCAAGCCGGTCTTCGACCCCAGAGGCACGGTCACCGCCGGAAACGCCTCGCAGATCAACGACGGTGCGGCCGCCGTGGTCATCATGGGCGACGACACGGCCAAGGAGATCGGGCTCGAGCCGATCGCCTTCGTGCGCCACTGGGCGGTGGCCGGCGTGGATCCCGACATCATGGGCATCGGCCCGGCGGTGGCGGTTCCCAAGCTTCTGAAGAAGACCGGTTTGACGCTCGACGACATTGATCTCGTCGAGATCAACGAGGCCTTCGCCAGCCAGTCGGTTTACTGCGTCAACGAGCTCGGGCTCGACCCGGAGAAGACCAACGTCAACGGCGGCGCCATCGCCACCGGCCACCCGCTCGGCGCCACCGGCGCCGTGCTGACGGTCAAGATCCTCGGCGAGCTCAAGCGCCGCAACGCCAAACGCGGCATCGTCACCATGTGCATCGGCGGCGGGATGGGGTTCGCGTACCTGCTCGAGATGGCGTAGTCACGCCGATTGGAACGCAATCGCCCCCGAGCACCGCGCTCGGGGGC
>DATIVB010000548.1:0-11415 GCA_035466375.1 Chondromyces sp. | reverse complement strand
GCCGACCCGGGAGGAGCCTCGGCGGCCTTCAGGGCGGTCTTCGACGAGGTCGGCGGCCTGCGGACGCCGTGGCAGCTGATCGAGGACCGGGGCCTCAGCGAAGGACCGTCGCCGACCGCCGCCGATCCCGGTTGGTCGAAGCCGCGGAAGGTGCTGTGGCGGGACTCGTGGCCCGAGCGGCTGCCGATGCTGGCGGTGGTCGCGCCCGGGGTGGAGATCGTGCCCTTCAGGACCAACGCCGAGGCGCTGGCCGAGATCGCCGGCGCCGAGGCCCTGATCGGGACCGCCGACGCCGAGCTCCTCGCGGCCGGCCGCGACCTGCGCTGGGTGCAGGTCGGCTCGGCGGGGGTCGAACGCTACCTGAGGATCCCGCGCCTGGGCTCGGGGGAGGTCCTGCTCAGCAACGGGCAGCGACTCGCATCGCCGGTGATCGCCGAGCACGTGATGGCCTTGACCCGCGCCCTCGCCCGCGGCCTCAACCGCGCCGTCACCGCGCAGAACGAGGGCGCCTGGCGGCGGTCCGAGATCGGCGACTCTGCCCCGCTCACCGCCCTCCGCGGCAAGACCCTGCTCGTGGTCGGGCTGGGCGGCATCGGCACCGAGGTCGCACGCCTCGCCGACGCGGCCGGTATGCGGGTGACGGCGATCCGCAACAGCTCCCGCAGCGGCCCGCCCTTCGTCGCCCGGGTCGGCCTCGGCGAGGATTTCATGACGTACCTGCGCGAGGCCGACGTGGTTGTCAACTGCCTGCCGATGACGCCGGACACCGCGGACTTCTTCGACGCCGCGACCTTCGCCGCCATGAAGCCGTCCGCGTTCTTCATCAATGTCGGCCGCGGCGGCACGGTGGACACCGAGGCGCTCCTCGCGGCTCTCACCGAAGGCCGCATCGCCGGCGCGGGGCTCGACGTCACCGATCCCGAGCCGCTGCCCGAGGGCCACCCGCTGTGGCAGGCCCCGAACCTGATCATCACGCCGCACTTCGCGGCCTGGTCCGACAACGACCCCGAGCTGCGGTGGCTGCTCTACCGCGAGAACCTGCGACGTTTCGTCGCCGGCGAACCGCTGCTCTCGGTGGTGGATCCCGAGCGCGGCTACTGAAGGCTGCTGACAGTCAGTCCGAGCGCCGCATTTCGTGCTGGACGGTGCGCTCGATGGCCCACATCATCTGCTCGGCGAGCCGCGTCTGCTCGAAGACCGCCATGATGAGCGCCTTGAGGGGAAACAGCCGTACGTGCGACGACGCGTCGAGGTTGATGGTCTTCATCGACCACGAGGGAAACAGCCGGTTGACGCCGGTCTCGGTGCTGAGCAGGAGCAGGTCGGTGTGGCGGCCGTCCTCCACGATCTTGCGGTAGACCTCGTCCACTGCCTCGTCCGGCCCTTCGAGCACCTGGTAGAAGAGGCCCCCGGACGCCATCAGCACGCCGGTGAGGCCGAGGCGCTCGTTGTTGCGCCGCGACTGCTCTCCGATGGCCTGGATGTCGGCCTCCGAGAGTGGTGACTCGAAGCGGCTCACGTACCTGATTCGCTTGATCATGGCTGGATGCTACCCAGGTTCCCTCGTACGGTCAATCAGGCGTCGCCCTCGATGTGGGACGGCCGCAGCGGGCTTCGGGAATATCCCGGCGATGCGATGGAGTCGGCCCCCGTGGCCCGGTTCCTCGGGCGCGCACATGGTTGCAGTGGACGATTGCACTGCCGCCGGGACCGCGGCAGCAGTCGGGCTTCAGTCAACCGTTACGAAAGGAGCGAACCATGCTCTCGATCTCAGGGACCGTTCACGGCAGTCGACGACACCGGCAGGGCAGCGGCTCGGCCCGTTCAAAGACCCCCTGCACCATGGTCATGGCGGCTGCGGTCTTCATCTGGGCGGTCGCCGTGGCGGCGCCCGGCCTCGCCATCGAGATGGAGGTCGACGACACCGACGTGAGCACCGCCCTGACCACCGAGCTGTTGATCGACGAGGCGGTGGATGCCAACCGCATCAGCGTCACGACCAACGACGGCATCGTCACTCTCGAAGGGTCCGTGGCGACCATCCTCGAGAAGGAGCGCCCGGCACGCATTGCCGAGACCATCGTCGGGGTGCGCGGTGTTGTCAACCGGATCACCGTGATGCCCAGCGGGCGGACGGATGCGGAGATTGACGACGCGGTTCGGGCCGCTCTTCTCGGCGATCCCGCCACGGAGGCCTACGAGGTGGAGGCGAGTATCGATCAGGGCATGGTCACCCTCACCGGGTCCGTCGACTCCTGGCAGGAGAAGAAGCTCTGCACGACGGTCACGAAGTCCGTGAAGGGTGTTCGCGGGGTGACCAACCGCATCTCGGTCAGCGCTGCGGCAACGAGGCCGGACGACGAGATCGAAGCGGAGATCGAGGCCCGGCTCGCCAACGACGTCCTGGTGGACGCCGCCCTCATCGATGTCGAGGTCGATGGCGCGGAGGTGGTGTTGACGGGGGCCACCGGCAGCCTGGCGGAGAAGAACCGTGCCGTGGCGGATGCCTGGGTCGGTGGCGTCACCTCGGTGGACGCGGACGCCCTCGAGATCAAGTGGTGGGCGCGCGACAGCATGCGCCGCACGAGCCTGTACGTGTCCCGCACCGACGAGGAGATCGAGCGGGCAGTCAGGGACGCTTTCCTGTACGACCCGCGGGTGCTCTTCTTCAATCCCGACGTCGAGGTCTCGGGCGGCACGGTCACGCTGACCGGCGTGGTCGGCAACCTGCAGGCGAGGGCGGCTGCCGAGGAGGACGCCCGCAACGTCACCGGGGTGTGGCGGGTCAGGAACTTCCTCAAGGTCCGTCCGGGCACGGTGCCGCCGGATGACGAACTCGAGGCTCGGGTCTCGGAGGCGCTGGTCGACGACCCGCGCGTCGACCGCTTCGAGATCACTGTCGATGCATACCGCGGCACGGTCTCTCTCTCCGGCACCGTCAACAACTCGTTCGAGAAGGACCGTGCGGGGCGCGTCGCCGGCCGCATAGGAGGTGTCGTCGAGGTGGTCAACAACCTCGAGTTCCAGCACCGATGGGTCTGGAAGCCGGACTGGGAGATCCGCGAGGACATCAAGGACCAGCTGTGGTGGAGCACCTTCGTCGATGCCGATGAGATCGACGTGACGGTGGACGACGGTGTCGCGACCCTGCGGGGCTTCGTGGACAGCTGGTCCGAGCTCACGGCGGCGGAGAAGAACGCCTACGAGGGCGGCGCCAAGGACGTCGAGAACGAGCTCGTCGTTTCGTACCGGGCGTACGGGCCGCCCTACGGACCGGGCGGGCGCCTTCTCTCACCGTGGTTCTGATAAAACCGGGGATGGTCTGCTGACCAACCCCGCGCGGTCCCGAAGCGGCAGGTCGAAGCAGCTCGACATGGCGGGGCAGTAGCGGTACTGGAACGCCGCCTCCTCGATCTCGAGGGAGCGGAGAACATCGGCGCGGGGCGAGCGCCCGAGCTTCAGCGTAGGGGCAGCGCCTCCGGCCCCCTTTTTCCACAGGCGGCCGAAGTCGGTTCGGACACTGAAGTCGCCCGCGAAGCAGGTCCGGCTCTTGAGGAGCTCGCCGTCGAGCACCGAGTAGAGGTGGCCGGTCTCGTCGAAGTGTTTGAGGCTGCCGCTGGCCGGCACGGCGAGTTCGAAGTACGGCTCGCCGTCGGCGTCGCGGGCGATGGTGGTGCAGGTCCCGCCCTCGGTCGTGATGTCGATGGTCTCGACAATCTTCGGCAGACCCCAGATCCGGGTCCCGCGGATCTGGTTCTCGAGGGAGGTGACGGGCATCGAGAAAACGTAGTACCCCTTGTTCCTGAGGTTCATGAGCAACGGCACCAGGGGCGGCGCGCCACCTCCGACCATGACCGGGATCGTCATGGCGATCTCGTTGTATGGGGCGATGTTCATGACCTTTTTGTACTCGTAGCACGACAGCAGCACCACCGCGCGCCCGCGCGGCATCCGCACTGGCCGCATGGAGGGGTGGGGCATCAGCGCGAGGGCGCGGCGATAGTCGCACAGGAAGATGGCGATGGCGCAGGTGACGTCGGCGTAGAAGGTCGGGAAGCTGTAGGTCTTCGTGACGCCCTCCGCGAGTTCCAGCGGCGCCGGCGCCGGGCGCAGGCTGAAGCGGTCGAAGAACGGG
This sequence comes from Chondromyces sp., assembly GCA_035466375.1. Taxonomy (GTDB): domain Bacteria; phylum Acidobacteriota; class Thermoanaerobaculia; order Thermoanaerobaculales; family Sulfomarinibacteraceae; genus Sulfomarinibacter. The sequence continues at coordinate 7,280 of DATIVB010000548.1, read as the reverse complement.
CCCGAGAACTCACGCGCGTTGTCGACGAGGGCGGGATCGAGACGGGTGTTGGGCTGCATGGTTCGGCCTCCGTTCGTGAATCTTACTCGGCCCGCGTCTCGGACGCCGACACGGCCATGCCGACGCCGCCCAGTATCGCCGCGCCGGACACGGCGAGACGCAGCGTCGGCTCTTCGGCCAGGAACACCACGCCGCCGAGCGCCGCCAGGACCGGGACGGCGAGCTGGACGATGGACGCGCGGGTCGTCGTCAGCCCTCGCATCGCGGCGTACCAGAAGACGTACCCGATCCCCGATGCCAGCGATCCCGATGCGACGGCCAGCAGCAGACCGCGGCTCGAGATCTCGAGCGACGGCAGCAGGAGCGCCGCAGCAGCGACGGCCATGGGTACGGTGCGGGCGAAGTTGCCGGCGGTGGCCCGAACCGGGTTGCTGACACCTCGGCCGCGCAGCGAATAGAGCCCCCAGGAGACGCCGGCCGTCGCCATGAGCAGGCACCCGAACGGCGAAGGCGCCGTCAGGCCGGGCGCCACGAGCAGCACGAGGCCTCCCATCGCCAGCACCAGGCCGAGCCACTGCAGCGCGTGCGGCCGCTCGCCGTGCCGCAGCCCGCTGACGATCATCGTCGCCTGCACCATGGCGAAGAGGATCAACGCGCCGGTACCGGTGGAGAGACTGACGTACGCAAAGGAGAAGCTGATGGCGTACAGGAAGAGCCACCAGCCGGAGAGCCACGAGCCGCGGCTGTGCTGATCGGGGGCGTGCGCGCGCCGGCGGGTGATGAGCCACAGCGTCGCGGCACCCGATATGAGTCGTACCGCGGTGAACCCGGCCGGGTCCGCCGCGCCGGAGCCGAGGGCGGTCCGTGCCAGCACCGAGTTGGCGGCGAAGGCTACCAGGGTGACCGCCGTCAGCACTGCGGTCTGCGCCTCGGATGGGGCTCCGGGTCGCACCTCCCGCCCCCCCGAGCCTGGTTCGGGTGCCCGTATCTCGGAAGCGATCAGCTCCCTCCCAGCAGCTCGAGCACGGCGACCGTCATCGCCCGCACGCCCATGGTGATGGACGGCTCCGGCTCGATCCTGAAGAACGGCGAGTGGTGGGAGGGGACGGCGGGACCACCGGCGGCCTCCGCATCGAGGTCCGACTGAGAGGTGCCGCCCACCGAGAAGTAGGCGCCCGGGACCCGGTCCCCGGTCATCACGAAGTAGGCGAAGTCCTCGGCGCCCATGCCTTCGCGCTTCCTTTCGTACACCGCGTCGGCGCCGAGGTCGCGGACGAAGGCGGCTCGGATGCGCGCGGCCAGGGCCTCGTCGTTGACCGTGGGCGGGGTGCCCTCGGTGGAGAGCTCGACCTTCGGCAGCCGATCCTCGGGCATGCCGGCGGTGCGGGCGACGCCGAGCGCGATGCGCTCGATGCCGGCGAGCAGTGTGTCGCGGGTCTCCTGACTGTCGGCGCGGACCGTGAGCTGCAGCCGGACCTCGTCGGGGATGATGTTGTGCTTGGTGCCGCCGTGAATGGAGCCGACGGTGACCACCCCGGGCTCCAGGGGAGGGATCTCGCGGCTCACGAGGCTCTGCAGCGCGACCACGATCTGGGCCGCGATGTAGACCGGGTCCTTACCCTCGTGCGGCGACGCGCCGTGGGCGCCGATTCCGTACACCGTGATGTCGACGCTGTCCGCCGACGACGCGATCATGCCGCCGGAGATCATGACCCTGCCCGCCGGCTCGCCGGCCGAGACGTGGAAGGCCAGCGCGTAGTCGGGCACCCCGAAGCGCTCGTAGAGGCCGTCCTCGAGCATCGCCCGCGCGCCGCCTACCCGCTCCTCGGCGGGCTGGCCGACGAACATCACGGTGCCCGACCAGCTCTCTTTCATCGCGACCAGCCGCCTCGCCGTTCCCACCATCGAGGTGACGTGGACGTCGTGCCCGCAGGCGTGCATCACTGGCTGCTCGACGCCGGTGATGTCCACCTGGGTGACCGTCGAGGCGTACGGCAGACCGGTGGCCTCGCGCAGGGGGAGGGCATCCATGTCGGCTCGCACGAGCACCAGCGGGCCGTCGCCGTTGCGCAGCATGCCGACGACGCCGGTGCCGCCCACGCCCTCGGTGACCTCGACGCCTGCGGCGCGGAGCTCTGCGGCCAGCCGGGCGGCCGTCCGGTGCTCGAGAAAGGACAGCTCCGGGTGGCTGTGCAACTCCATGAAGAGCTCGGCCAGCGAGGCTTCGTAGTCCTCCGCCACCGCCCGGGCGGGGTCCTGGCCGGCCGCGATCGGCGTGCCGAAGAGTGCGAGAAGGACGATCGTTGCCAGCGGCTTCCTCATGAGATGCCCCCGTTGCGAGAGAGGTCGAACGACGCTCCACTATACCGGCCCCGGGCCGCCCGCGCGACGCACCCTGCGGCGCCGTTGTAGGATGGAAGGGCCTGCGAAGCGTTACCGGCGGCGGACTGCGCGGTGGTCTTCGGCGTCGGTGGCCTGGACTGATTTCGGGGCGGCGCACGTTGTTTTCAGGTGCGGCCGGTTGCGGATCCGGAGCGCGAAGGAGCAGACGGACATGGGTTCTTGCATTAAAGCGGGATGGGTCGTGGCGGCGTGCTTGGCGGCGGCCGGAATGGGGTCGCTCGACGCGGCGCAGCCGGTTGCGACCGACGGGCGCGGAAGGCCCCTGTACCAGGCCGGGGAGCTCGTCGTGAAGCTCGCCACCGACGCCCCGCCGGTGGCCGCCAAGGCGCTGCCGGAGCGCTTCGGGATCCCGGAGCTCGACGCCGTGCTCGGTGCGCTCGGGGCCGGGCGCGTCGAGCCGATGTTCCGGCCGCGGTTCGCCAAGATGCGCGCCGACCTGCCCGACCTGTCGCGGGTCTACCGGGTGTCCCTGCCCGCGGACACGGACGTGCGCGCCGCGGCGCTCGCACTCGCCGGCAACCCGGACGTCGAGTATGCGGAGCCGATGCTCGTCCACTACATCGACATAACGCCTGACGACCCGCGGTTCTCCTCCAGCCAGGCCTACCTCAGGCAGATCATGTCCGAGGCGGCGTGGGACGTGCACAAGGGGCAGGACGGGGCCGAGGTGGTGGTCGGGATCTCCGACTCCGGTGTCGCCTGGCGCCACGAGGACCTGGTGGACAACATCCTTCAGAACCTCGGCGAGGACGCTGACGGCGACGGCCGGGTCATCGAGCAGGAAGGCGGCTCGTGGGTCCTCGACCCGGGCGACCTCAACGGAGTCGACGACGACGGCAACGGCTACGCCGACGATCTCATCGGTTGGAACTTCCTCGACGACAGCGGGCAGCAGGACAACGACCCCGACGACCCGGGGAGCCACGGCACCCACGTCGCGGGCCTGGCCGCCGCCCGCACCGACAACGCGACCGGCATCGCCAGTGTCTCCTGGAACGTGAAGATCCTCCCGACGTCGGCGGCCAACAGCGAGTCCGGAGATTCCATCGAGCGCGGGCTCGCGAGCGTGGTCTACCTCGCGGACAACGGCGCCGACATCATCAACATGAGCTGGGGGAGTGAAGGCACCTCCCAGCTGCAGCGCGACGTCATGGCCTATGCGAGCGGTCTCGGCAGTCTGCTGGTGTCGTCGGCGGGCAACGAGAGCTCTTCCGGTGCCCATTACCCGAGCGCCCTGCCGGGCGTCATCAGCGTGGCGGCGGTGGGCAGCACCGACCGGCTGGCCTCCTACTCGAACCGCGGCCTCAGCGTCGACATCGCGGCGCCCGGCGGCGCCGGCATCAACTCGCTGCTGAGCACGGTCCCGTCCGGCTACTCCTCGAAGCAGGGCACCTCGATGGCGTCGCCGATCACAGCCGGCGTGTTCGCACTCCTCAAGTCGCTGCACCCGGGTTGGTCCAATGAGCAGCTGGTGGAGCAGGTGCTGGGCACCGCCGACCCGATCGACGACCTCAATCCTACCTTCGTGGGCCAGATCGGACACGGCCGCGTCAACCCATTCAACGCCCTGACGGGCGTGCCCTCCACCGCCGAGCCGGAGCTGCGGCTCGAGGTCGAACGGGTGACGGTGATCGATGCCACCGGCGACGGATCGATCGAGGCCGGCGAGAGCGCCGAGCTGCGGATCCGGCTTCGCAACTACAATCAGCTCGTCGGAAGCCAGGCCCTGACACTGACCCTGGTCTCCGGCGATTCGGCCGTCTCCGTGGTCGACGGCAGTGCGGTGGTCGGGGTCGACCCCGACATGAGCGCCGATCTGACCGAAACCTTCTCGATCAGCGTCGCTCCGGGCGCGCCGTCGGGCCTGTACCAGCTCTCGTTCTCCGCCCTGGCGTCCGACGCCTCGGTGTCGCCGGTCAGCGAGCTCGATCTGCCGCCCCTGCTGGTCGCCAACGGCGGCGTGCTGGTCTGGGAGGGCGCCGCCGGCGACACCTTCAGCGGCCGCTACCTCGCCGACGAGCTCGGGGCACGCGGCTTCGACGTCATCTACGCGGTCGGAGATTTCCCGTCCGGCCTGACCGGCTTCGACGCCGTCTTCCTGTCCTTCGGCAACGCCGGGCTCGATGCGCTGGACCTCGACTACCTGTCCGCGCGACTGGATGCCGACTGGAAGGTGGAGGCGATCGAGAGCTACCTCCGGTCCGGCGGGCGGCTCTACCTGGAGGGGAGCGACACCCTCGGCTACGACATCTACGATCTCGTGGACGGCGAAGTCCTGCTGCCGCTGTTCGGTATCGCGAGCGGGGTCGACGGCGGCACCAACGCCATCGACAGCCTCGACGGCCAGGACGGGACGCTCACCGAAGGCCTGCAGTTCGCCGAAACCTCGCAGGACCCGGTTGACTGGATCGACATCTTCACTCCGGGCGCCGGCGCCGCCGCCTTCATCGAGTCGGACTACGGCGTGGTCGCGGTGCAGCACGCGGGTAGCTTCGGGCAGCGAACCTTCGGCTTCGCGTACTCGATCGCCGATCTCACCGACGGTGCGACGACCCGGGCGCAGCTGCTCGACGCCATCGTCGAGTTCCTCGAGATTGGGGTGGATGCTGAGCCCCGGACGAGGGTTCGGCACGGCGGTCGGCGGGTGGTCCCCGCGCCCTGAGCGCCGTTCGCAGGAGGACGGCGGCCCGCGGGGCGCCGGCGGGTTCGGCTCATGCCGGCTCGCCGCCTTCGTCCATCGCCACCGGCAGGCCCTCCGCGCGCCAGGCGAGGATCCCGCCGCGCAGCCCGTAGATGTCCTCGAATCCCATCGTACGCAGCATGTGCATCGCCCGCTGGGTGCGGCGGCCCGAGCGGCAGGCGAGCAGCAGCCGCCGGTCGCGCGGCAGCTCCGGGCCCCGATCGAGGACGGTGCGAAGCGGGATCAACTCGGCCCCCGGGATGTGCCCGCGCGCGAACTCGGCGGGCTCGCGGACGTCGATGAGCAACGCCTGCGGGTCCCCGGCCATACGCTGGAACTCTTCCGCCCGGACAAGGTGGGACGGGTCGAGCGAGACTCTCGAGATCGGCGGCACCTGCGTCCGGTAGGGGTACTTCTCGAGCGCCTGGCACTCGGCGAACACCCGGTGCTCGCACTCGTAGGCGCAGACCGCTGGGTCGAGGACCTCTTCGAAGAGGTGCTCGATCGCGCCTTCCTGCGGCAGGACGTGGTCGAGGCCGATGAAGTCGAGGAAGCCGGAGTCGCGCATCACCTGCTCCACCGGCGCCCGGAGGCGCACGAGGTAGACGTCGCCGCCCACCGCGCGGTAGGTGTTGACCGTAGCCTCCAGCATCTCGATACCGGATAGGTCGATGATGTCGACGCCGTGCATCCGCAGCACCAGCACGTGCTGGCCGGGGTTGTCCTCGAGGTTGTGCCGGAGCTCCTCCTCGATGTGGTGCACCGCGCCGAAGAAGAGCGGACCGCGGATGTTCATGATCGCCAGCTGTGGGCACACCGGGCTCGGGCCCGCGTGCACGAGGTGGCGGAACAGTCTGTCGGGGACCACCTGATAGACGCGGGGCAGGCTCGAGCGGATGACGAAAAAGGCCAGCGAGAACAGGATGCCGGCGAGGATCGCGAAGTCCAGGGGTTGGGTCAGGGTGGCAAGAAAGGTCACCCCCATGATGGCGCCCTCGGTGCGCGAGGTCTTGAAGACCCGGCGGATCTCGTGCCGCTCCAGCATGCCCCAGGCGATCGACAGCAGCACCGCTGCGATCGCCGCCCGCGGGATGAAACGCGCGTACGGCGCGAGGAGCAGCATGCCGGCGAGAACGGTGGCGCCGGTGACGACGCCGGTGAGGGCGGTCCGTCCGCCGACCTGCTGCGCGACCGCGGACCGGGTGAATGAGCCGGAGCACGGGTAGCCGGAGAACAGGCCTGCCGCGAGGTTGGCGAGCCCTTGGCCGAAGAACTCCTGATTGCTGTCGATGCGGTCGCCGGCGCGCCGGGCCAGCGCTTGGCCCGAGGCGACCGCCTCAACGAGCCCGAGGGCGGCCACCGCGAGCGCGCCCATGCCCAGGCGGCCGATCATCTCGATGTCGGGCAGGTTGCGCAGGGATGTCCAGGTCAGGGGCGGCAGGCTTCGTGGAATGGCGCCGACCACTCTGACGCCCTGGCCCTCGAGGCCGAAGACCGCCACCGCGGCCCCTGCCAGCGAGATCGCCACCAGGGCCGCGGGGACTCTCGGCCCGAGCCGGCGCAGCGCCACGAGCATCACCAGGGTGCCGAGGCCGAGCCCGAGGCTGAGGGGGTGCACCTGGTGGATCTCGGACGCCACCACCAGCAGCTGGCGGTAGAGCTCCGGCGCCGCGGGCTCGTCGACCCGCAGCAGGTGTTTGAGCTGGCCCACCGCGATATGGATTGCAGCTCCGGCGGTGAAGCCGACGAGGACGGACCTCGAGGCCAGCGTTACCAGGGCGCCGAAGCGCAGCACCGCGAGCAGGATGTTGAGCACGCCCACCATCACTGCCAGTGTGCTCGCGGCGACCAGGAAGCCCGGCGTGCCGATAGCGGCCACGCCAAGGAGCACCGGCAGCACCAGCATCGACACCGCGTTGACCGGCCCGGTGGCCAGGTGGCGCGACGAGCCCCACAGCGAGCCGACGATGGCGGCGACCACCGCGGCGTAAAGGCCGTACTGCGGCGGCAGCTCGGCGATGGACGCGTAGGCGATCGACTGCGGGATCGCCACCGCGGCCACCGTCACCCCGGCCACCAGGTCCGGCGACAGGTCCTGGCGCCGGTAGCCCGTGAAGATGTCGATCGGCCGGCGCATGTAGTCGAGGATCCCGTGTGCCGGCTCCGGCATCGGGTCGATCGCGACTTCGGGCTCTAT
>DATIVB010000547.1:0-1928 GCA_035466375.1 Chondromyces sp. | reverse complement strand
ATGTCGGTCGCGATCTCGTCGCCGGCGTGCGACCGTTGGTACAGCCTGCGGTAGACCGCGACGGATTCGTCCCAGGCGCCGCGCCGGTACAGCAGGTGGGCCAGGTTGCCCGAGGCCAGGCTGTTGCCCGGGTCGATCTCGAGGACGGCCCGCATCGCCTCCTCGGCCTCGTCGAAGCGGCGCAGCGACACCAGGGTCCAGCCGAGGGCGTGGCGGGCCCACGGCGAGTCGGGCTGCAGGGCCGCGAGCTCCCGGGCGACGCCCTCCGCCTCCGCCGGCCGCTGCAGACGGAGGTTGAGGACGGTCCACATGTTGTAGAGCGGAAACGGGCTGCGGGGGTCGACGGCCCGCGCCCGGCGGTACATCTCGAGCGCTTCCTCCCAGCGCCCCAGCTGCTCCATGATCCGGCCGCTGTTGTTGTAGGGGGCGATGGCATCCGGGTAGAGCGAGCTCATGAGGGCGTAGTCCGCGAGCGCCGCCTCGAAATCGTTCTCGACGAACTGGCGGTGGATCGCCCGCAGGTGCAGGTACTCCCGCCGCGAGGCCTCGCTCGCGTCCTCGAGCGCCCGCTCGATCTGCGCGCGGCCCTCCTCGTGCCGGCCGAGAAACTGAATCTCGACCAACCCGAGCGAGCCGCGCGCGAAGGCGAAGTCCGGGTCCAGCTCGAGGGCGGCCTCGAAGCAGCGCGCCGCCTCGGCCATGCGGCTCCCCGCCCACTCCTGCATCCCCAGGGCGTGCAGCTGCAGGGCCTCCCATGACGAGGTCGTGCACTGGGAGATGGGCGGGTCGCTGTCGCTGATCGACTGCATGGACTCGCCGAGCCGCCGCCGCACCGTGCGGGTCAGCTCGTCGATCGTCTCGAGGAGCACCTCGTCGCGGTCCCGCGCGGTCAGGCGGATCCGGTCGACGGTCCGTCCGGTGGTGGGATCGACCAGCATCGCCTGCAGGATGAAGATCTCTCCGGCGGCGTCGATCTGCGGCACCAGCAGGGCGCGGACGCCGGCGAAGCGGCACACCTCGGCGCCGAGCTCGGCGTCGACCGGGGCCGACGGCTCCCGGCGCATCAGCTTGAGGGTGTTGCGCAGCTGGCTCTGGTCGAAGACGTTCACGTACCTCGACTGGCGGAGGTCGGTCTCGAGCGCGCTCTTCAGCGCCAGGGTGAAGCCCTCCTCCGCGGTCTCGTTGACCACGTCGGCGACCAGCAGCCAGTCCCGGTTCTCGAACGAGATCGCCGAGCCGGAGATCCGCGTGGCGAAGAAGAACGCGAGCCCGATGGCGGCAGCCGCCGCACCGGCCAGTCCGAGCCGGGACAGGACGCCGGCGCGTCTGCTCTCCGGCGTGCCGCGGCCGGCCGCGGCGCCGGTCGACGCCCGCAGGGCGGCACCGAGCTCGGCCGCCGACTGATACCGCTCGGAGGGGTCCTTGGCGAGCGCTTTCTCGACCACCCCGGCGAGGGCCCGCGGCACCCCCGAGCGCAGCGTGCGCAGCGGTTTCGGCGGCGTGACGACGACCCGCCGCATCACCTCGCTCGGCGATCCCGAGCCGAAGGGGGCGTTGCCGGTGAGCATCTGGTAGAGCACGCAGCCGGCGCCGTGGATATCGGTGCGCGCGTCGGCGCCGGCGCCCGCGACCTGCTCCGGCGCCATGTAGGCCGGCGTGCCGACGATCGCGCCGTGCGCCGTGCGGGTGAGGGTCTGCGCATCATCGTCGGGCCGGCCCCTCCAGGCGACCCGTTTGGCGATGCCGAAGTCGAGCACCTTGAGCCGGTCGTCGGCCGCCACCATCAAGTTCGAAGGCTTGATGTCGCGGTGGACGATGCCGAGATCGTGGGCCGCGGCGAGCGCGTCGGCGAGCTGCACGCCGAACTCGACCGCGCGCACGACATCGAGCGGCCCGTCGCCGAGGACCCGCTCGAGGCTGCGCCCCTG
>DATIVB010000546.1:0-3177 GCA_035466375.1 Chondromyces sp. | reverse complement strand
GCGGTTGTTGAAGAGCTGCGGGTTGGTGCCAGCGACGACGACCTGCATGGGTGCCTCACTTCGCGTTCACGCTTTGTTACAGTTTTTGCCGTCGCCTACCTAGTAACCTCCACCTCGGACAATGAGGCAAAGCGAACTGTGGCACCCGGCAAGGCACCTTTAAAAGCGAAACAACATCATAGCCCCCGTACCACGCACCTTCAGATGCCTGCCCTTGCATCGGGATTGAATCACTGTGGACCGGCTCGCCGTTCGTCTTCAGTGCTGGCCTCCGCGCTCTGCACCAAAGGGCAGCATCGTCACACTGATTTTAATGTGACACTTGACAATGTGACAGTGGGGTGTCATATTGTCAAATGATGGACGACACTCGGTACTCCATTGGCGAGATTGCGGAGCGGGGTGGGGTCACGCGCCGCACGGTCCGCTACTACGTGCAGCGGGGGTTGATCCCCCAGCCGCTGGGCCTCGGACGGGGTGAGCACTACGCGGCCGAGCACCTGGCCGCGGTGCTGCGGGTGAAGGCGCTGCAGGAGCAGGGGGCGACGCTGGAGGAGATCCGGCGCCACATGGCGGGTGAGCCGGTGCCGGCGGCGGAAGCCGCACCGCCGTCGAAACCGACGGTGGCGGCGGGCCGCAGGCGGGTGGCGAGGCCCGGCCAGGTGTGGATCCGGCAGGCGGTGACGCCGGGCGTCGAGCTGCACGTGCTCGGGGCCGACAGGGCGCTGACGGAGCGGCAGCTGGCCGCTCTCGCGACATTCATCAATGAGCTGGGGGGCGAGGGAGGCAACGATGGGAGCTGAAGCTGCAGAGGTCATGGCCGGCGCGTACGTGTCGGCGAAGGGGCGGCGCCCGGAGGCGGCGGGGGCGATCCCCCTGCTGGGGGTGAAGGTGCTGGCCGAGATCACGGGCCCGTTCACCCGGGTGGTCATGCGCCAGCGCTTTCGGAACGACGCGGCGCAGCCGATCGAGGCGGTGTACGTCTTCCCTGCGCCCGAGAAGGCGGCGGTGACCGGGCTGGTGATCGAGACCGGCGGGCGGCGCATCGTGGGCAAGGTCAAGGAGAAGGAGCAGGCGTTCAACGAGTACGACGAGGCGCTCGCCGCCGGGCACGGCGCGGCCCTGCTCGACCAGCACCGCCCGAACGTCTTCCAGGCCAATGTCGGCAACCTCCTGCCCGGGCAGGAGATGGTGGTGGAGCTCGCGTGGGTGATGGAGCTCGGCTGGGAGGGCGAGGCGCTGCGCTTCGCGCTGCCCACGACCGTCGCGCCGCGCTATGCGCCGGCCGAGGACCGGGTGGGCGTCGGCCAGACGGAGGCCGAGAAGGTGAACCCGCCGACCGCCTTCGAGGTGCCGTTCGGCCTCGAGTTCAGGGCCGAGGTGGAGATCCCGGGCGGGGTCGCCGGCATCGAGTCGCCGTCGCACCCGCTGCGCTGGAAGCCGCGCGGGGAGGGGGCCACCGTCGAGCTGTCGCACGAGACGGCGGCCATGAACGAGGACCTGGTGCTGCTGATCACGCCGGCTCGGCCGCGCGAGCCGCACGCCGTGGTGGAGCTCCAGGACGACGGCGGCGCGGTGGCCGCGGTGTCGTTCTTGCCGAAGCTCGACGCCGGCCCGCGCGAGCCGCGCGAGGTGGTGTTCGTGATCGACCGCTCGGGATCGATGGGCGGCAGCTCGATCGAGGAGGCGCGGCGGGCGCTGCAGCTGTGCCTGCGCAGCCTGCACGAGGGCGACCGCTTCGACATCGTGAGCTTCGGCTCGCACTTCGAGGCCATGTTCGGGAAGTGCCGGCCGTACTCCCAGACGAGCCTCGAGGAGGCGGCGGCGTACGTGCAGGCGATCGACGCCGACATGGGCGGCACCGAGGTGATGGGGCCGCTGAAGAACGCGCTCGAGCGGGCGGACCAGGGCATGCCGCGCAGCGTCGTGCTGCTCACCGACGGCGAGGTCTCGAACGACAGGGCCGTCGTCGACCTCGCGCGCCGGCACGCCGGCTCGGCGCGGGTGTTCACCATCGGCATCGGCCACGGGCCGAGCGAGCACTTCATCAACGGCGTCGCCCGCGCGAGCGGCGGCGCGGCCGAGTTCATCAAGCCGGGAGAGCGCATCGAGCCCAAGGTGCTGCGCCAGTTCGCGCGGCTGGGCGCACCCGCGGTGGAGGACCTGCGGGTGGAGTGGAACGGGAAGGTGGTTGAGGAGCGCGCGCCGTACCAACAGGCGCAGCTCTTCGACGGCGAGCCGTACCTGGTCTACCTGCGGCTGCCGAGCCTCGAGGCGGGCACGGTGCGGCTGGCCGGCCGGCTCGGCGGGGAGGACGTCAGCTGGGAGCTGGCGGTGGACCCGGCGCAGGCCGCAGACGGCGCGCTGGTTGGACCGCTGGCGGCCCGTGCGGAGATCCGGGACCTCGAGGAGGGCACCAGCCGGCTGCACGAGGCCGGCGGCTCGCGGCAGCGCGGACGCAGGGAGGCGCGCATCACCAAGGCCATCGTCGAGCTCGCCGTGCGCTACCAGCTCGCCTCGTCGCAGACCTCCTTCGTGGCCGTCGAGGAGCGGGAAGGAGACGTGGTCCAAGAGCGCGGGCAGCTGGTGCTCGTGCCGCAGGCGCTGACCAGGGACTGGGGCGGGATCGCACAGCTCAGCATGCCGGCGAGCGCCCTGATGCGGGCGAGCATCCACGATGTGGACGAGTGTTGCTTCGATGCAGATTTTTCCCCGCACGGTTCATATGCATCCATGGAACCTGCGGCGGCGCCGCCGGAGTTGTCGCCCCCAGCATCCCAGAAGAGCTTTCACCGCGAACTCCGTCCCCGGCCCCGTGACGCAGGTGCCGATGTGTTGACGCTGCTGCAGCGCGCCGACGGGTCGTGGGTGCTCGAGGAGGACCTGGCCCGGGCCGTTGGCGTCAAGCTCGACGCATTGCGGAAGCTGGCAAAGGACCTGGGCGAGATCCCCCAGGCGGACCGCGTCATCGCTACCGCGGCCGCGCTGGCGTACCTCGACGAGAAGGCGCGCGATTCACGACACGAGTGGCATCTCCTCGCCCACAAGGCTCTCATGTGGCTGGATGCCGCGATCGCCGGGTCGGGCCGACCGCCTGAAGACATCATCGACCTGGTTCGGCCCTTGTTGTAGCAGCCGATTCAGAGTGACGATCCGGGTGACCGGCTCGTGCGGCAC
>DATIVB010000545.1:0-10577 GCA_035466375.1 Chondromyces sp. | reverse complement strand
GACCGGCGCAGGTGCGCTCTCGCGGGCGGGGGCGGCGTGAAGATCGCGGCCGTCGGCTCCGCGCTGCCGCCGCACGCCTACGACCAGGAGACCCTGCTCGCGGCCTTCCGCGAGCGCTGGGCCGAGCGCTATTTCAACCTCGAGCGGCTCGAGCAGCTGCACCGCAACGTGCTCGTGGGCGGGCGAAGGCTGGCCCTGCCGATGGAGGAGTACCCGCGGATCGAGAGCTGGGGACAGGCCAACGACCACTGGATCCGGGTCGCGCAGGAGCTCGGCGGCGAGGCACTGCTGGCCGCGCTGGCGGCGGCGGGCCTGGGCACGGGTGACGTCGACGCGATGTTCTTCGTCACCGTCACCGGAGTCGCCGTGCCGTCGATCGACGCGCGGCTGATAAACCGGCTCCACCTGCCGCCGACGGTCAAGCGGGTGCCGATCTTCGGGCTCGGCTGCCTCGCCGGCGCGGCCGGCGTCGCACGCTGCGCGGATTACCTCGAGGGCCACCCCGACGACGTCGCCGTGCTGCTGTCGGTCGAGCTCTGCTCGCTGACCCTGCAGCGCGAGGACCTGTCGATCGAGAACCTGATCGCGTCGGGCCTGTTCGGCGACGGCGCCGCCGCGGCGGTGCTGGTGGGCTCTTCCCGTGCCGCCGCCGGCCCGACGGTCGTCGACAGCCGCTCGTCGTTCTATCCGGACACCGAGCGGGTGATGGGCTGGGACGTGTCGGAGCGGGGCTTCAAGGTGGTGCTGTCGGCCGAGGTGCCGGAGATGGTGCGCCGCCACCTCGGGCGCGACGTCGACCGCTTCCTCGCCGATCACGGCCTGACCCGGGCGGACATCGCGGTCTGGATCTCGCACCCGGGCGGGCCGAAGGTGCTGGAGGCGATGCAGGAGACGCTCGAGCTGCCGGAGGGCGCCCTCGAGAGTGCGTGGCGGACCCTGCGCGAGGTCGGCAATCTGTCCTCGACCTCGGTGCTGCTGGTCCTGCAGGAGGCCCTCGAGCAACCGCCGCCGCCCGGCAGCTGGGGCCTGATGTCGGCGATGGGCCCCGGCTTCTGCTCCGAGCTCGTCCTGCTGCGCTGGGAGGAAGGCGGCCCCGGGTGATCTTCGGTCTGGACTCCCGCGTCGCGTTCACGGTGCTGATAGGCGTCATCGCCGCCCAGCGCCTGTGGGAGCTCGCGGTGTCGCGCCGCCACGTGCGGGCGCTCGTGGCCCGGGGGGCGCACGAGGTCGGCGCCGGCCACTACCCCTGGATGGTCGCGCTGCACAGCGCGTTCCTGGTCTCCTGCGTCGCCGAGGTGTGGCTGCTGGACCGTCCCTTCAGGCCGGCTCGGGCCCTGCCGTGGCTGGTGGTCCTGGTGGCGGCGCTCGCGCTGCGCTGGTGGACCCTGCGCAGCCTCGGCGAGCGCTGGACGACCCGGGTGATGGTGCTGCCGGGCGCGCCGCTCGTCACGCGCGGTCCCTACCGGTGGCTGCGCCACCCCAACTACCTGGTGGTGGTCCTCGAGCTCGCGGCGATCCCGATGCTGCACGGCGCCTGGCTGACCGCGCTCCTGTTCGGAGCCGCCAACCTGGCGCTGCTCGCGCGGCGCATCAGCGCCGAGGAGACGGCGCTGGCGGACGCCGGCGAGGCCGCGAGCCAGGGCGTGCGGAGCGGCGTGTGACGCCGACGGACTTCGACGTGCTCGCGGGCATCGCCGACGTGGCGCGGAAGCACCTCGGCTGGGAGGGCCGGCTGTCGCCGGAGCTGCGGCTGGTCGAGGACCTCGAGCTCGACTCGCTGAAGATGCTGACCCTGGCCCTCGAGGTGGAGAACCACTTCCGCGTCTGCCTGGACCCCGAGGCCGGCATCGAGACCGTCGGCGAGCTCGTGGCGGCGATCCGGGAGCGCCTCGATGGCTGAGCCGCGGACGGTCAACGGGCTGCTCGAGCGGGCGGCGGGATTCCCCGACACCGGACTGCGACTGCTCGACCGCTTCGAAGAAGAGCGCTGGTATCCGTGGCCCGAAATCCACGACCGGGCGCGCAGGGTGGCAGGAGGCCTCCGTGACCTCGGGTTGGCGCGGGGCGAGCGGGTGGCGCTGGTCCATCCCACCGGCATCGGATTCTTCGACGCGTTCTTCGGCGTCCTGCTCGCCGGCGCGACGCCGGTGCCGCTCTACCCGCCGGTGCGGCTCGGGCGGCTGGCCGAGTACCACGAGCGGACCGCGGCCATGATCCGCGCGGTCGGGGCGCGGCTGGTGCTGGCCGACGCGACCGTGCGGCGCCTGCTCGGCGAGGTCGTCGAGCGGTCGAGGCCGGCGTTGGGCTGCCGGACACCTGCCGATCTCGAGGGCGGGCGCCCGACCTCCGAAGCAGTGGACGAAACGGCCCTCGCCCTGGTGCAGTTCTCCTCCGGCACCACCGTCGACCCCAAGCCGGTCGCGCTCAGCCACCGCGCGGTGGTGGCGCAGACCCGCCTGCTCAACGGCTACTGGCCGCCGCGGCCTGGGCTCGTCGACAGCGGCGTCAGTTGGCTGCCGCTCTACCACGACATGGGTCTCATCGGCTGCGTCTTCCCGGCACTCGAGCGCCCGGGCACCCTGACCCTGATCCCGCCCGAGCTCTTCGTGGCGCGGCCCGCGGTCTGGTTGCGCACCATCTCGCGCTACCGCGCGACCCTGTCGCCGGCGCCCAACTTCGCCTACGGCCTGTGCGTGGAGAAGGTGCGCGACGAGGAGTTGGAGGGCGTCGACCTGTCGTCGTGGCGGATCGCGCTCAACGGCGCCGAGCCGGTTGCGCCGCGCGTGCTGCGCGCCTTCCAGCAGCGTTTTTCGCCCTGGGGCTTCCGGCCCGAGGCCCTGACCCCGGTCTACGGGCTCTCCGAGGCCAGTCTGGCGGTGACCTTCTCCGATCTCGACCGCGTGTTTTCGAGCCGGCGCTTCGACCGCGAGGCGCTGGCCTCCGACGGCGTGGTCCGGGAGGAGGACGGCGGCGTCGAGATCGTCTCGGTGGGCCGTCCGCTGCCGGGCTTCGAGCTCAAGATCGCCGACGGCGCCGGCCGCGAGCTGGAAGTCGGCCGGGTCGGGCGGGTGCTGGTGCGCGGCCCGTCGCTGATGGAGGGCTACCTCGGCCGGCCGCGGGCGACTGCGGAGGCGCTGTGCAGCGGCTGGCTCGATACCGGCGACCTGGGCTTTCTGGTCGAGGGCGAGCTCTACCTCAGCGGGCGCGCCAAGGACGTGCTGATCCTGCGCGGCCGCTGCCACTCGCCGGTGGAGGTGGAGCACGCCGTGGACGCAGTCGAAGGCGTTCGCACCGGCTGCGCGGTGGCCGCGTCCTTCCTGCCCGAGGGGGCCGACGGCGAGGAGCTGGTGCTGCTGGTCGAGGCGCGCCGCGACGTCGGCGCGGAGGACTACCCCGCGCTGGCCGTCGAGGCGGTGCGGGCGGTGCGGGCGGCGACCTGTCTGCAGCCGGACCACGTCGAGGTGCTCCCGCCGGGGACGCTGCCCCGCACCTCCTCCGGCAAGCTGCGCCGCCGGGAGACGCTCGCGCGCTGGCGTCGCGGCGAGCTCGAGCCGCCGGCGGCGGTGACGCCGATCCGTGTGGTCGGCGCGATGGCGCGTTCGTCGGTCGCCATGGCGCGCGCGCGGAGGGCCCGTGGGCGCGGCTGACGCCGATCTGGTGGTGGTCGGCGGCGGCCCGGCCGGCCTCGCGACCGCGATCTGCGCGCGGCTTTCCGGCCTCGACGCCCTTGTCCTGGAGGCGGCGCGGCCGCCGGTGGAAAAGGCCTGCGGCGAGGGCCTGATGCCTGACGGTGCGGCGGTGCTGCGCTCGCTCGGCGTGGACCTCGGGGCCGTCGAGTCGCGCCCGTTTCGCGGCGTGCGCTACCTCGACGGCGAAGCGGTGGCCGAGGGCCGCTTCCCGGGCGAGCCCGGGCTGGGCATCCGCCGGACCGTTCTCCACGACGCGCTGCGTCGCCGCGCCGAAGCGGTGGGCGTGCGCGTGCGCTGGGGGAGCCGGGTCCGCGGCTGGACCGGCGACGGCTTCGCGACCGACGAGGGAACGGTGCGGGGGCGCTGGCTCATCGCCGCCGACGGCCGGACCTCGCGCATCCGCGGCTGGGCCGGGCTCGAGGGCCGGGCGCCGCGGCGGCGCCGTTTCGGGGTGCGGCGGCACTACCGGGTCGCGCCGTGGACCGACCTCGTCGAGGTGCACTGGGCGGACGGCTGCGAGGCCTACGTCACCCCGGTGGGGGAGCGGCTGGTGGGCGTCGCCCTGCTGTGGTCGGACGGCCGCGGCACCTTCGATGGCCTCCTCGCGCGGTTCCCCCGGCTCGAGGAACGCCTTGCGGGCTGCGAGATCTCGTCCCGGGACCGCGGCGCCGGTCCGCTCGAGCAGCGCTGCCGGCGCGTCGTCCGGGAGCGGCTGGCGCTGGTCGGCGACGCCGCCGGCTACCTCGACCCGATCACCGGCGAGGGCCTGGCACTCGCCTTCCGTCAGGCCGAGGCCGTGGTGCGGGCGATCGCCGCCGGGGAACTCGAGGGCTACGTCGCCGCCCACCGTCAGATCGTCCGCCACCCGCTGGCCGTCATCCGGCTGCTTCTGTTCGTCGAGCGATGGCCGCGCCTGCGGCGGCGGGTCACGGCCGCTCTCGCCGCGGACCCGGACCTGATGTCGCGCTTCCTGGCGCTCAAGATGCGCGCCGGCGGGCCGCGGTTGATGGGCGGCGACGGCCTGCTGCGGTTGACCGCCGAGACCGTGCTCGGGGGCCTCTAGACGATGCCGGTGCGGCGCGTCCTCGCCGTGTTGCTGGTGGCCGCCTCGCTGATCGCGGCGTGGCAGGCGCGGCGCGCGAGCGTCGACAACCGCCTCGAGCGCTGGCTCGGCGAGGGCGGCGAGGGCGCGGCGGTCTACGAGCAGTTCCGCCGCGACTTCGGCAGCGACGAGTTCCTGCTCGCGGTTATCGGCGGCGGCGACTTCTTCACGCCGGACACCCTCGAACAGCTGCTTAACGGCGCGGAGACACTGGAGGCCGTCCCCGGGGTGGTCGAAGTACGCGGGATCCCGATCCTCTACCGCGACCTCTTCGGCGCCGAGGACCCGGAGGCGCTCGCCGAGGAGATGACCTCGACCCCCTTTTACAGGGGGCTCTTCATCTCGGCCGACGGCGAGCTCGCCGGGCTGCTGCTGGAGATCGACCCGGCCGACGAGCCGGCGGCGCGGCGGCGGATCGTACGCGCCGTGCGCGAGGCGTTGCTTCCGCTGCGGGAATCCGGGCGCGAGGTGCGGCTGGTCGGCTCGACGGCGCTGATCGTGGCCCTCGACGAGGTCTCGGCGCGGGAGGCGCGGCACACGATCCCGATCGCGCTCGCGG
This sequence comes from Chondromyces sp., assembly GCA_035466375.1. Taxonomy (GTDB): domain Bacteria; phylum Acidobacteriota; class Thermoanaerobaculia; order Thermoanaerobaculales; family Sulfomarinibacteraceae; genus Sulfomarinibacter. Next base: position 5,227 of record DATIVB010000545.1, on the reverse strand, counting down.
GCTCGCTGCTGATGCTCGCCCTCATGCTGCGCTCGGCGCGGGCGATGGCCGCGACTGCCGCCAGCGCGCTGCTGGCCGTGGTGCTGACGATGGGGCTCGCGGTCGCCGCCGGCATCACCTTCAACATGGTGTCGACGGCCCTGCCGCCGCTGCTGTGGGTTCTCGCCCTGTCGAACAGCATCCACGTCATGCGGCGCTACCAGGACCTGCGGATCGACCACAACCAGCAGACGGCGCTCGCGCGTGCGCTGGGGGAAACCACGCGCCCCTGCATCCTGGCCGCGGTGACCACCGCCGCCGGTTTCGCCTCGCTCGCCGTGTCGGTGATGGCGCCGGTGCGCGAGCTCGGATGGCTGGCCGCGCTCGGCATCCTGCTGGCGCTCGCGATCAACCTCACGGTGACGCCGATGCTCGTCGAGCTGCTGCGGGTGCCGGCCTTCCGCCGCCACCTGGGCACCATCGGCGGGAGCTGGGGCTGGGGCTGGCGGCGGCACCCGCGCGCGGTCCTGGCGATCGCGGCGGTGCTCGTCGCGGCGGCGGCAGCGTCGGTGCCGGCGATCCGGGTCGAGTCGGACCCGGTGGCCTTCCTGCCGGAGAACCATCCGACCACACTGGACTTCCGCTCGCTGGATGGGCGCCTCGGCGGCTTTCACACGCTCGAGGTGGTGCTGGTCGCGCCCGGCCCCTGGTACGCACCCGGGAGCTGGCCGGTGCTGGAAGGGGTCGCCGACCGGCTGGCGGCGTCGCCGATCGTCACCCGGGTGCTGTCGCCGGTGGACGTGCTGGCGAAGCTCAACCACTGGCAGAGCGGCTTCGATCCGGAGGCGTACCGGCCGCCGGAGACGCGCGAGGACGCTGCCGACGTGATCGCCGCAGGTGGCGATGAAGGGCGGCGGGCCCTGTCCCGGCTGGTGCTCGCCGACGGGCGCACGGTGCGCCTGTCGGCGCTGGTCAACGAGACCGGGGAGGAGCGCTTCCTCGAGCTGGTGGACGAGGCGCGGCGGGCGCTCGAGGAGCTGCCGGAAGGCTGGACCGCGCGGGTCACGGGCCAGGTCCTGCTCCTGGTCGAGGCCCAGCAGGCGCTGGTGGCGACGCAGCTCGAGAGCCTCGGCCTGGCGCTGCTGCTGGTGTTCGCGACCATCGCCTTCGGTCTCGGCTCGTGGCGACTGACCGCGACCGCGGCCCCCCCGAACCTGATCCCGATCCTCGCCGCCTTCGCCGCCATGGCGGTGCTGCGGCTGCCGCTCGACGCGGGCACGGTGATGGTGGCGAGCATCGCGCTCGGCATCGCGGTCGACAACACGGTCCACGTGCTCGAGAACGTGCGCCGGAGGCTCGCGGACGGTGCCCCGGTCGCGGACGCGACCGCGGCCACCCTGCGCACGATCGGGCCGGCGCTGGCTGCCACCACCGCCACCGCCGCCGCCGGCTTCCTCGCGCTCGCCACCTCGGAGTTCGTGCCGATCCGCGATTTCGGCATCCTGGCGACGGTGGCGATGGTGGCGGCGCTGGCGGCCGACGTGCTGGTGCTGCCGGCGATTCTGATGGTGACAGGGAGGCGGCAGTGAAGCTCCTGCAGTGTGTCCTGGTTGCTTTCGCGACTGCTGCCGCCGCCGTGGCGGCAGCGCCCGGCGAACCCGCCGCCGGGCTCGCCAGCGAGCTCTCTCGCGCCCTGAAGACGTACGACGCCGAGGCGGCGACCGCGGTGCTGTCCCGGGCGCGGGCCGCCGCCGGCGGTGGGGAGGACGGGCCGATGCTCGAGCTGCGGGTCGAGGCCGGCCTGGCGGTGGCCGAGCTGCTGCGAATCGAGTTCGAGGAGACGCCGGCCGACGAGCGCGCGGTACGGACCAACCTCGGCCAACGCATCGACGCCGCCGCCGAGGAGGCGCTGGGGCTGATCGACGACCTTCCGGTGTCCTCGGAGAGGTACCGCATGGAGGCGGACCTGGTGGCGACCATGATCCGCTCGGACTTCCGCGCCCGGAAGTATCGCGACCGTCTCGAGGCGGCCACCGCGCGCGCCCTCGACCTGGACCCCGACAATGCCCGCGCCTGGGTGACGGCGGCCAAGCCCTTCGTGTTCGCCGAGGCGGAGCACGGCGGCGACCTCGACGAGGCGGTGCGGCTGCTCGACCGCGCGCTCGAGCTCGAGCCGGGCCTCGAGTCCGCCCTCCTGCTGCGGGCGTTGGCCCACGAGCGCCGGGGCGACTCCGCCTTGGCCGCAGCCGACCGGCGCTCCGCCCTCGCGGCCAACCCCGACTGCGAGCCCGCGCGGCGGGCCCTCGGGGGCGGCTGAGCCCGCGCTTGCGGACCCGCCCGTCCGAGCTACACTGGGCGCGAGCACAGGCTGGGAGAAACGGATGAACGTGCTGGAGCAGTGCGACCTCGACGTTACGGTCCTGATCCTCGGCGGCGGCCGCGGCGCCCGCCTCGCCCCCCTGACCACCCACCGTTCGAAACCCGCGGTGCCGATCGGCGGCAAGTACCGCCTGATCGACATCCCGATCTCCAACGCCATCAACTCGGGCATGGAACGGATGTACGTGCTGACCCAGTTCAACTCGGTGTCGCTGCACCGCCACATCGGCCGCACCTACCGCTTCGACGCCTTCTCGCGCGGCTACGTGCAGATCCTGGCTGCGCAGCAGACGCCGACCATGCAGACCTGGTTCCAGGGAACCGCCGACGCCGTCCGCCAGAACCTGCACATCTTTTCGCAGCTGCCCGGCGAGCACGTCCTGATCCTGGCCGGCGACCACATGTACCGCATGGACTATCGGCAGATGCTGCACGATCACGTGCAGACCGGCGCCGACATCACGATCGCGGTCAAGCCGTGCACGGAGGAGGAGATCGCGGGCTTCGGCGCGGTGCGGGTGGACGAAAGCGGCCGCATCGTCGAGTTCCGGGAGAAGCCAGCAACCGCCGCGGCGCGGGATGGGATGGAGGTGGCGCCGAGCCTGCTCGCCGCCAAGGGCGTGCCGTCCAACTTGCCGTACCTCGCCTCGATGGGGATCTACATCTTCAGCAAGGAGGCCCTCGCGGAGGCGCTCGACAACGACCTCGGGGACTTCGGCGGCGACGTCATTCCGTCCGAGGTCTCGCGCCGCCGCGTTCAGGCGCACTTCTTCAAGGGCTACTGGCGGGACATCGGGACCATCGGCGCGTTCTTCGAGGCCCACATGGACCTGGTCAGCGCCAACCCCCAGTTCACCTTCCACGACCCGGCGTGGCCGATCTACACCCGCCCCCGCTACCTTCCCGGGGCGCAGCTGCACGGCTGCTGCTTCGACCACGTGCTGCTCAGCGACGGCTCCCACGTCGTCGATTCCAACGTCGAGAGCTCGATCGTCGGGCTGCGCGGCGTGATCCGCAGCTCGAAGGTGAGCAACGCGCTGATCATGGGCATCGACTCGCACTACCCGCCGCCACTGCCGGGCGAGCCGCCGCCGGGGATCGGCGAGGGCTGCGAGATCTCGAACGCGATCATCGACAAGAACGCCCGCATCGGACGCGGGGTCAGGATCACCAACCGCCGGGAAGCGAGCGACGGCGAGGGTGAGGGCTGGGCGATCCGTGACGGGATCGTGGTGGTCGCCAAGAACGCGGTCATCCCCGACGACACCGTTATCTGAGAGCTGCCGCGGGTCCGGTGCGGTCCGCCTGCGGCCCCCGGTCGACAGTTGCGTATTTGCACAATATATTGCGTAAATCCTTGCTTGCGCAGCTATTTAGGCGTCGTCATCCTGGCCGTCGCGTGGCCGAGCGCAGAGGGAGGACCCCGGTGTTCACACGGATCGCAATGATGGCAGTCACGGCGGCGCTCCCGGCGCTGGCTGTAGGCGCCGCGGCTGGATCCGAGACCGCGGCGCCGCGCTCGCGCTGTTCGCGGTGGCGGCGGTCCTGGCGCCGACGCTCGGCACCGAGTTCCTGCCGACCATGGACGAGGGCTCGATCGTGGTGCAGCCCTTCCAGATCCCCTCGGTGTCGCTCGACCAGGCGCTGCGGACGGTGGCCCTCATCGAGTCCACCATCATGGAGCTGCCGGAGGGCGACCGCCGCACCGACGTCGTCGTCCGCCTGCCGCGGAGCTTCGCGGCCGAGGTCGAGAACCTCCGCGACCTGCCGCTGGCGAGCCCGACGGGGCAGCGGGTGCTGCTGCGCGAGGTTGCCGACGTGGCTGTGGTCGAGGGGCCGGCGCAGATCTCGCGCGAGGACGGCAAGCGGCGGGTGGTGGTCGAGCTCAACGTCGTGGGCCGCGACATCGGCGGCTTCGTGGAGGAGGCCGAGCGGCGGCTGCGCGAGGAGCTCGTCCTGCCCACCGGCTCCTTCGCCACCTGGGGCGGCCAGTTCGAGCAGCAGCAGCGGGCGATGGCGCGGCTGCGGCCGGTGCTGATGACGGCCGCGACCACCGCCCTCGGCCTGGCGCCGATGGTGTGGGCTTCGGGCGTCGGCTCCGAGGTACAACGGCCTCTGACTGTGGTGGTGGTGAGCGGGGTCCTGACCTCGACGTTGTTGACGCTGATGGTCCTGCCGGTGCTCTACCTGCGCTTCGGGAGGGCGGGGAGCGGGGAGTAGGGAGGACGGAGCGAGGAAAGAAATCCGCCCACCCGGAAAGGCGGGCGGGCGGGTGGATCGCGCTTGCTCCTTGCTTCTTGTTCCCAGTACGTGGCTAGGCGGGTTTGGGGGTCCCTCAGCTGCCGCCGCTGCCGTGCGGGCCCGTGCCGTCGCAGTCGCCGTCACCGTCGCCGTCGCCACTGCCACTGCCGTTGCCACTGCCAGTGCCGTTGCCACTGCCGTTGCCACTGCCGTTGCCACTGCCGCTGCCGCTGCCATTGCCACTGCCGCTCCCGTTGCCCTGATGGCCGTCGTTGGGGCCGGTGGCGCAGTCGCCCGTGCCGCTGCACTCGCCGGTACCCTGGCCGCCCTGGCCGCCCTGGCCGCCCTGGCCGCCCTGGCCGCCCTGGCCGGGTCCGCGCCGCATGCCGAAGCCGCCGACCGCGGCGCCGCATGCCGGGACCGGCTCGCCGTCCGCGTCGTACCAGACCTGCCGCTCCATTTCGGCCACGAGCACTGCGTCGAAGTCGGCCTGGTCGAGGTACTGCGGTGTGTAGGTCTCCCCCTGGGCCGCGAGCGCTTTGACGAAGGCGCGCAGGTGGTTGCGCGAACCCTTGGCGAGGTTGTAGGCAACGAGTGCGAGGTGCCGGTTTTCGGTGTTGGCCGTGAT
>DATIVB010000544.1:0-11071 GCA_035466375.1 Chondromyces sp. | reverse complement strand
GACCAGGCAGTTCTGCGGCTCCGTCAGGATCCTCACCCACGCGTCATGGTCGAGGTCGTGCAGGGTCCCGACGACCGGGATGCGGCCGACGAACTCGGGAATCATGCCGTACTTGATCAGGTCCTCGGGGTGGACGTGCTCGAGCAGCTCGCTGGTCCGCTTCTCGTTGCCGCCGAGGTCGACGCCGAAGCCCATCCGCTTCTGGTTGAGGCGCTGGGCGATGACGTCCTCCAGCCCGACGAACGCGCCCCCGCAGATGAACAGGATGTTGGTCGTGTCGATCTGCAGGAACTCCTGGTGCGGGTGCTTGCGCCCGCCCTGTGGCGGCACGTTCGCGACCGTTCCCTCGAGGATCTTGAGCAGGGCCTGCTGGACCCCCTCGCCCGACACGTCGCGCGTGATGGACGGGTTTTCCGCTTTGCGCGCCACCTTGTCGATCTCGTCGACGTAGACGATGCCGCGCTCCGCTGCTTCGCGGTCGCCGCCGGCCGCCTGATACAGACGGAGGAGAATGTTCTCCACGTCCACGCCGACGGAGCCGGCCTCGGTCAGGGTCCTGGCGTCGACGATAGTGAAGGGGACCTGCAGCTGCCGCGCCAGGGTCTGGGCGAGCAGCGTCTTGCCGGTGCCGGTGGGGCCGATGAGGAGGATGTTGGACTTAGCGAGCTCGACGTCGTTGCGGCCGCGGCCGGACTGGTACTCGATCCGCCGGTAGTGGTTGTAGACCGCCACTGAAAGCTTCTTCTTGGCGGCCTCCTGGCCGATCACGTACTCGTCGAGGTGCTGCTTGATCTCGTGCGGCTTGGGGAGGATCTGGTCGCGGGCCTTGGCCTCGTGAACCCGGTCTTCGGCGATGATGTCGAGACAGACCTCGACGCACTCGTTGCAGATGTACACCGTCGGCCCGGCGATCAGCTTGCGCACCTCATGCTGGCTCTTGCCGCAGAAGCTGCAGCGAAGCATGTCACCGTCGCGCTGGGACATCGGACCCTCCTCGGATCATTGTATACCAGAAGCCCTCATGCCGCTCCGACCGCATTTCGCCTACTCTCTGGAAACAATGATTTTGTCCACGATGCCGTAGTCGACGGCGGATTCTGCCTCGAGGATGAAGTCGCGCTCGGTGTCGCTGTTGATGCGGTCGATCTCCTGGCCGGTATGGTGGGCGAGGATCCCGTTCAGGCGCTGGCGGAGCCGCATGATGTCCTTGGCGTGGATGTCGATGTCCGAGGCCTGGCCCTGGAGGCCCGACATCAGCGGCTGGTGGAGGAGGACCCGGCTGTGCGGAAGCGCGAAACGCTTCCCGACGGCGCCGCCGGCGAGCAGGACGGCTCCCATTGAAGCGGCCTGGCCGAGAGCGATGGTCGAGACGTCCGGCTTGACGTACTGCATGGTGTCGTAAATCGCCAGGCCGGCGGTGATCGAGCCGCCCGGGGTGTTGATGTAGAGGTAGATGTCCTTCTCCGGTTTCTCGGCCTCGAGAAACAGCATCTGCGCGATCACCAGCGACGCGACCTGGTCGTCGATCGCCGACCCGAGGAAGATCACGTTGTCCTTCAGCAGCCGCGAGAAGATGTCGTACGCGCGCTCGCCGCGGCTGGTCTGTTCGACGACAACCGGAACCAACATCAGTCCACCTCCCCGCCCGCACGGCGGATCATCTCGTCCACGGTGGCCGCAACCCGCGCCGCGTGGCGGATGCGTTCGAGCCTGTCCTCGGCGGCCAGCTTCGCCTTGTGCTCGGTGGCCGGAACGGAGAGCTGCGCGGCCTCCCGCGCGATGTAGGCGTCGACCTCGGCTTCGGGGACCGGCGTCTCCCACGCTTCGGCGAGCTGCTCGAGAACCAGCGTGTCGAGCACCTCGCGGCGGGCCGCGGGCTCGGCCTTGGCGGCGATCTCCTGCCAGTTGATCGTGTCCACTCCGGCGCCCATGCCCCGCATGGCGAGGGTGTAGGCGTAACGGTCGAGCTGCTCGCGCAGCGTCCCCTGCACGAGCGACGGCGGCAGCTCTCCGAGATCGATCTCCTGCGAGAGATGGTCGAGCAGGAAGCGCCGCCACACGCCGCGGCGCTCGGCCCGCTTGCCCTGCTCGAGCACCGCCTGCACCCGCTCTCTGAGCTGGGCCAGGGATTCGAGGCCGATGGTCGTCGCCAGGTCGTCGTCGAGCTTGGGCACCGCCTTGCGCTTGAGGGCCTTGACGGCGATCGTATAGGTGACGGTCTTGCCCGCCTTGGCCGCGTCCTTGAGATCGTCGGGAAGGACCTTGGTGGCGATCCGCTGGTCCCCCACCCGGGCTCCCTGCAGGGCCTCGTCGACCTCGGGGGGAGCGCTGCCGGAGCCGAGCACGAAGCTGGCGTCCTGCTCGCGGAACGGCTCCTCATCGCTGTCCTCGACCTGGCCCTCGAGGTCGACCTCGATCAGCATGCCGTCCTCGGCGGCGGCCTCCTCGGCCGGCTCCCACACCGCGTGCTCCTCCTGGATCTTCGCGAGCTCGCCCTCGACCTCGGCCTCCGCCACCTCGAGCGGGACCACCGGCAGCTCGAGGCCGGCAAGCTCCGGCAGCTCGAAGCGCGGACGTACCTCGAGCTCGGCCGTGAACTGAAATCCGCCGTCGTCGGCGAAGGCGAGCTCGCGGATCTGGGGGTTGGTGATGGGCTCGATGTCGTGCTCGGCGTCGAACACCTCCCGCCACAGGATGCCCGTCAGGTGCTCCTCGAGCTCGCTGCTGATCTCGTCGGCGAAGCGCGCGCGAATCGCCGACTCCGGCGCCTTGCCCGGCCGGAAACCCGGGACGCGCGCCGTCCGGCGCATGGCTCGGACGATGTGCTGCCGTTCGCGGCTGACGGCTTCGGGGTCGAGGGTGGCGGTAATGGCGACCGTGTGGTTGGCGCCTCGTGTCAGGGTGTACGGCATGGATGAGATCTCCAACGGGAAGGAAAAAGCTTGGTGCGAAAGGGGGGACTCGAACCCCCACGGGGGGACCCCCACGAGATCCTAAATCTCGCGCGTCTACCGATTCCGCCACTTTCGCGGAAGGAAGTGGTGAGCCGTGGAGGAATCGAACCTCCAACCTAGTGATTAAGAGTCACTTGCTCTGCCAATTGAGCTAACGGCCCACGCCCAACGGTCACTCTACCGAAAAAACCACTGCGGGGCAACCCCTCGACGTCTCTACTTCCGGTGCACCAGGTGCTTCATTTCCGATCGGCCGAGCTCGGACTCGGCGATGATCACCACCGCCGAGGTGCCGCCGGCAAAGGGCGGCATTGCGGCCTCGGCCGTGAAGCGGCCCCGTTCGTCGGTCGTCCCTTCGGCGAGCACGAGACGGCGCGGCTCGGCGGTGGACTTGAAGACCGCCGTCACAGCAACCCCGTCGAGGGGCGCGTGCTCGATGGAGTCCTCCGCCCGGACCGCGATCGTCGCGTGATCGCCGTACACGAAGTGGTGATCGCCCGCAGCGCGGAGGATCAGGTGGGCGCGCTGGCGCTGCGCCTCGAGGTAGTCGAGGATCACCTGGTCGAGGGAGGGTTCGGCGCCGGGCGCGCCGCGCCGGGGCATTTCGCGGCCGCGCGTGGCGGTGGTGTCGTCCGAACCCGCGACGAGATCGATGGCGCCGGTCAACCGCTCGACGCCGCCGGCCTGGACGGCCTGCACGATGGTCCGGTGCTGGCGCTCCATGAGGGTGGCGATGGCCTCGCTCTCGACGTTCTGCGCCACCAGGTCGTGGTACGGGGTGCGTCGGGTGTAGAGGATCTCGCCGCTGGTGTAGACCAGCGACTCGACGAGGGGGTTGGCACGGCCCTTGTCCTCGGTCTGGACGTGGTACACGGTGCCGGAGTACTCGATGTCGGTGTTGAAACCAGTCAGAACCACGGCCCGCGTATCCCCTCCAGTCTCCAAGGCTAACGCGAAGGCGTACGCCGGTCAATCGGCCGCTTGGATCGCGGCGCGCTACACTGCGGCGATGGCGCCGCTGAACCTCCTCTTCGTGTGTGTCGGCAACAGCTGCCGATCGATCATGGCCGAGGCGATCGCCCGCAGAGAAGGCGGCGACAGGGTGGTCGCGCGCTCGGTGGGACTGGCCCCGGCCGGCTTCGTCGCGGCGCCGACTCTTGCCACCCTGGAGGCGCTCGGCTGCGCGACCGACGGTCTGCGCTCGGAGGGGATCGAGGCGGTTTCCGGTGAGACCTTCGACGTCGTCGTATCGCTGATCGGCGAGCGCGGCCTCGAGCTCCTGCCGAGCCGGATCGGGCACCGCCTGGTGGTCTGGGACCTGCCCGATCCTTTCGGCGAGGACGACGCCCTCTACCGCCATGTCGCGCGCCGCCTCGAGGAGATGGTGAGCGCCCTGCTTGCCGAGGAGCTGAGGGAGGAACTCCGGCTCGACTGAGGACTCTCACTCTGCAGGGAGGAGGCCTCGTATGGCACACTGTGGGCGTGGAATTCGACGAGGTGTACGAGCGCTTCAGACGCCCCGTGTGGCGGCTCGCGCGGCGTCTCACCGGCGATGACGAGGAGGCGCTCGATACGACCCAGGAGATTTTCGTACGGGTGTGGCGGGGTCTGCCGGGGTTCCGCGGCGAAGCCAAGCTCAGCACCTGGGTTTTTCAGATCGCGTGGAACTACCTGCGGGCGCACCGCCGGCGGAGCGGACGCTTCGACCGCGTGGTGATCGACGATCCTGAGGCCCGCAGCCGTGCGCTCGACACCACACCGGATCAACGGGCGGACCCGGAGCGTGCGGCCGCGGCGGGCGAGCTCGTGGCTCGCGCGACCGTCGCGCTCGAGGAGCTCCCGGAGCATTACCGGGTGGTGGTGTGGTTGCGGGATGGAGAAGACTTGAGCTACCAGGAGATCGCCGACGTGCTCGACGTACCCATCGGGACGGTGCGCTCGCGTCTCGCACGGGCGCGCTCGATGCTCAGACAGGCGGTCACGTGAGAGTCGACGACCCGACCCTGGAGCTGCTCAGCCGTCACCTCGATGGCGATCTCGACGAAGCCGAGGAGCGCGCGCTGGCCGCGCGCCTGGAAGCGGACCGGGAGCTCCGCCTCGAGGCCGAGGGCCTGGCGCAGGTGGCCGCCGCGCTGCGGTGCGTCGCCGATGCCGAGCGGCCGCCGGCCATGCTCGATGCGGTGCTCGAGCCGCTCGTCGTCGGCCCGATGCCGGTGCCTGGACGGTGGCGGCCGTGGATGCGCTGGGCGGCCGCCGCAGCGGCCGCAGTGCTTGGCGTGACCGTCATGCTCGAGGTCTCCGAGCGGCGATCCGCCGGTTTGCCCGAGGAGCCTCTGCCACAGACCGCCCTGCGCAGCGCCCCGGCGTCCGCAGAGGGTGAGCGGTTCGCCCTGGCGCCGTTGCCGTCGCGCGAGCCGGACGCCGAGGAGCGGCCGCGCGGAGCGGTCGAGCGCCTGCTCGCCGACCACGAGCCGGAGGTCGCGCCAGCCGACGAGGTGCCGCCGCCGCTCGAGGTGTTGGGCCCGCTCGACGTTCCCGTGCCTGCGAAGCGACGCGGGGACCGGCTGACTCCCGATCCCACGCCGCCCGAAGGCGACGGGCGGATCACGCCTCCTGCCGCGGCCGGCGCGACCGCGGACCTTCCGCCCCCGGACTCCGCCCGGCCGTCGTCATCCGACGATCTCGGGCGCGGAGGCGCGGCCGGGCGCCGGTCGGGGGCGGCCGCGGCCCACGGCCAGTTGCTGGTCTTCGTCGAGGGCGAAACGGCCTGGCGGAGCTTCGAGCTGCGGGAGCGGTGCGACCCGGGACGCTACGCCGTGCGAGTGAGGATCGAAAACGGGATGGTGCGCAAGGTGTGGCCGGTCTGGAAGCCGCTCGCAGCGCCGACCGAGAGTCTGCAGGCGAGCGAGCTCGTGCTCGGCCTCGAGATCGAGGGCGTCGGCGATGGGGAGTACCCCGCAGAGGTGGTGGTCGAGTCGGGGCGGGCGCGGCCGCAATGACCGTGCACCGGTCGCGGACGCACCAGCGATGAGGATTCGTCGCGCGGGCGCTTCGCGCCCAGGCGCACTCGTCCCGTGAACGACGCGAGCTAGAAGCTGCCGAGAGCCTCGCGCTCGTCGTCGAAGACGTCGAAGACCGTGATCAACTGGGTCACCTGCAGGATGTCGTTGATCTTGGGTGAGAGATGCATGAGCTTGAGCTTGCCGCCCCTCTTGGTCACCGTCGTGTAGCAGGCCACCATCTCGCCGATGCCGGAGGAATCGATCGCGGTGACGTCCCCGAGGTCGAGCAGGAGGTTGGTCTTGCCGGCCTCGAGGGCCTGGCTGATCAGCTCGCGGATCTTCACGTCACCGCCGCCGATGGTGATCTTGCCGCCGAGCTCGATGATGCGGATCTCTCCGAGGTCACGGATGCTGCTCTTCATGCTCTACTCCTTTGTAACGCGCCGCGAACGGGGACGGTCGGTGCCGATGGCCCTCAATCGCGGTCGCCGGATGGTGGTGTCAGGTCGTACTCCATGGTGACGGCGGTCCCGCCCCGCGCCGACGGGGCGAACTCGACACGGTTCATGAACTGGCGCATGTAGAAGATGCCCCGCCCGCTGGGGCGCAGCAGGTTCGCCGGGTCCGTCGGGTCCGGGACCTCGGCCGGGTCGAATCCCTCACCCTCGTCCTCGACGCAGATCGTGATCGTGGAATCGTGGATCCGGTACTCCAGGCGAACGTCGCGTTCCGGATCCTGCTTGTTGCCGTGGCGCACCGCGTTGGCGACCGCTTCGCGCAGCGCGGTTGCCAGCCAGTACTCGACGTCGGTGGTGCAACCGGCCCGGCGACACAGATCGAGCAGGGCGCGCTCGGCGAGCTCGATGTTCTCGAATCGACTCGACAGGACGAGGTTGGCCCTCAGGGTGTTGTTGACGCTCATTACCGCGCCGAGTATAGCAATTCGACCGTCCTCGCCCGCGCTCAGTCGTAGTCCGACGACTCGTCGTCGGAGGGCTCCTCGCCGGGCTCCACCATCTGCAGAACCCACTGGTGGAAGTTGGACTCGGCCGCCGTCACCGGCAGGGCGAGAATTTCGGGCAACTCATAGGAGTGGAACTCGCGGATCGCCGCTGACACGACCTCGAACAGCCGCTCGGGGGTCTTGATCAGGAGCAGGTACTCGGTGTCTTCGCAGACCTTGCCCTTCCACCGGTAGATGGAGCGCAGACAGGGCACGATGTTGATGCAGGTGGCGAGGCGCCGGGCGATCAGCTCTTCGGAGATCTCCACCGCCTGCTGCTCGGTGCCGACGGAGGTCATGATGAGGGTGATCTTCTCGAGGTCCGGCATGGCGGCACGCTATCCGAGATCTCCGGGAGAGTCAAGACGGGCGCTTCAGTATCGCCGGAGGAGACCCACCACCACGCCTTGCACCTCGACATCGCGGGCGGGCGCGAGGAGGGGCGCGAGGTTCGGGTTCGCCGGCTGCAGGCGGATCCGGGCGCGCGGCTCGCGGTAGAGGCGCTTCAGCGTCACCTCGCCCCCGATCAGAGCCACCACCATGTCGCCGTCAGACGCCGTCCGCGCCTGCTGCACGACCACCATGTCGCCGTCGTGGACGCCGTCGTCGATCATCGAGTCACCGCGCACCCGCAGCACGTAGTGCTCTCCGGAGCGCAGGAGGTCGGAAGGGACCGCGACCCGCTCGTCGTCTTGGATCGATTCGATCGGCGAACCGGCGGCGACCACGCCGTACAACGGGAGCTCGGAGACGGTCGCCGACCCGGGGTCGGGCTGCGCCAGCACGAGGCCGCGCTTCTGGTGCTTGCGGCGTTCGAGAAACCCCTTGCGCTCGAGGTGTGCGACGTGTTTCTGGGCACTGGCGGTGCTGCGGAACTCGAACGCATCGGCGATCTCCTGCAGCGTCGGCGCGACGCCGTCGGAGGCGATGCGCTCCTCGATGAAGCGGAGGACGTCGCGCTGGCGCTCGGTGAGGTAGGTCATCGGCGGTCTCCCCACCAATGAACATAGGTGAAAATGAGGCGTAAGTCAATGCAATTCAGGGCCGGCGGTTCACCGCCGGCCCTGAATTGGAATGGTCGGGGCGAGTGGATTTGAACCACCGGCCTCACGGTCCCGAACCGTGCGCTCTGCCAGGCTGAGCTACGCCCCGACGGGCCGCCACTCTAGCCAAAGATCGCGCGGGACGCAAGCTTTGTTTTCGGCCCGTGCCGTTCCCGGACCCGTTGCCGGTCAGAGGCCGACCAGGGTCGCGAGAATTACAGCGATCGACAGCGGGCACACCCAGCGGACGAAGAAGCGCCACATGGGGGCGATACGGTGGAAGACGTCCGAGGTGGACTCGATTTCAGCCGCCGCCCGAGGAAGCCCCCAGACGAAGATCCCGAACAGGCACAGCATGAGCGAGCCGAAGGCGAGCGACAGGTTGCCCCACACGAAGTCCATCACCGCCAGGAAGCCCGTCTGTCCGAGTGCGGTCAGGCTCGTGAGGGCGCCGACCCCGGCCATGTCGAGCGCGGACGGAATCCCCACCGCCAGGGTCGCCCCGCCGACCGCCCACACCGCCCGCGAGCGCGGCCAGCCACGCTCGTCGACGAAGTAGGCCGTCACGACCTCGAGCAGGGAGACCGTCGAGGTGAGCGCGGCCACGCTCAGGAGAAAGAAGAAGAGCACGGCGATGCCCGCACCGCCCGCCATGTCCGCGAAGACCGCCGGCAGGACCTCGAAGATCAAGGTGGTGCCTGCGGCCGGGTCCTTGCCGAGGGCGAAGACCGCGGGGAAGATCATCAGGCCGGCGAGAATGGCGATCAGGGTGTCGAAGACGACCACCCAGGTGCCGCAACGCAGGATGTCCTGCTTCTTCGACAGGTAGGATCCGTAGGTCAGCATGGCGCCCATCCCGAGCGACAACGAGAAGAAGGCCTGGGCCATGGCGTTGAGGACGACGCGGCCGTCGATCTTGGTGAAGTCCGGCATCAGGAACCACTGCACGCCCGCGAACGAGCCCGGTAGCAGCAGGCCGCGCAGGATGATGCCGAGCATGGTCACCAGGAGCATCGGCATGAGGATCTTCGCCCAGCGCTCGATGCCGCGCTGCACGCCCCCGACCACTACCAGCACGGTGAGCACGAGGAAGAGGGCGAAGTAGACGATGGTGGACGACGAGGAGCCGTGGTAGGGATGCGCGCCCCCCTGCAGCAGGGTCTGGGCGTAGGAGACGCAGTAGGCGACGACCTTGCCGGCGATCACCGCGTAGTAGGAGAGGATGCCGAGGCCGGTGAGCAGGGCCAGGTAGCCGAGGTACCGCCACCGTGTGCCCGGGCGGATGGCGAGGAAGGCGCCGACCGGGTTCTTCTCGGTGGCCCGTCCGAGGCTGATCTCGAGCAGCATGACGGGCAGCGCGATCAACACGACGCACAGAAGGTAGACGAGCACGAAGGCGCCGCCGCCGCTCTCGCCGGCGACGTAGGGAAAGCGCCAGATGTTGCCGAGACCGACGGCCGAACCGGCCGCTGCGAGCACGAAACCGAGCTGCGAGCTCCACTGTCCGCGCGCCGAAACTGCTGAAGCCAATGACGCCTCCCGAACCGCCGAGTCGGGCAACGCTAGCGGATCGGCGGTTGCGCTGTCAATCAGCGGCGTCGGGGCGTGGCGAACGGACGCGGGGCCGCCGTGTGGCGGCCCGCGCGAGGTGAGGCGGTCGAATCAGCCGGCTAGCGCTCGCCTGCGGCGGCGCTGATCCGCGCCTGGGCGAGCCGGAGGCTCGCGTCGAGCGCGTCGAACTCGTCGGCGGAGGCGGTCTTGAGCCCCGCCTCGGCGGCCTCGAGGGCGGCCCTCGCCGCGCCGACGTCGATCTGGTCGACGGTCTCGGCGATCGACGCCAGCACCGTCACGGCATCGGGCTGGATCTCGGCGAAACCGCCCTGCACCACCAGGCGGCCCTCGGTGGGGCCTTCGGTCCACTTGAGCTCGCCGGTTCCGAGCGAGGTCAGAAGCGGGGTGTGGCCGGGCAGCACGCCGAGCTCGCCGAGCACGCCCGGGATCCGGACCTCGCTCGCGCGCCCCGCGAGCACGCGGTGCGTGGGGGTGACGACCTCGAGCTGCAGGGTCTCCGCCATCTCAGTCCTCGGCCTTCATCTTCTCGGCCTTCTCGATCGCCTCCTCGATGCCGCCGACGTACAGGAACGCCTGCTCCGGCAGGTGGTCGTACTCGCCCGCGCACAGGGCCTTGAAGCCGGCCACCGTGTCCTCGACCTTGACGTAGCGGCCCTTCATGCCGGTGAACTGCTCGGCGACGTGGAAGGGCTGCGACAGGAAGCGCTGGATCTTGCGCGCGCGGGACACCGTGAGCTTGTCCTCCTCGGACAGCTCGTCGATGCCGAGGATCGCGATGATGTCCTGCAGGTCCTTGTAGCGCTGCAGGATCCGCTGCGTCTCGCGGGCCACCATGTAGTGCTCCTCGCCGACGATCGCCGGATCGAGAATCCGCGACGTCGAGGCGAGGGGGTCGACCGCCGGGTAGATGCCGAGCTCGGAGATCTGGCGCGACAGCACCGAGGTCGCGTCGAGGTGGGCGAAGGCCGCCGCCGGCGCCGGGTCGGTGAGGTCGTCGGCCGGCACGTAGATCGCCTGCACCGAGGTCACCGAGCCCTTCTTGGTCGAGGTGATGCGCTCCTGGAGCTCGCCCATCTCGGTCGCCAGGTTGGGCTGGTAGCCGACCGCCGAGGGCATGCGCCCGAGCAGCGCCGACACCTCGGAACCGGCCTGGGTGAAGCGGAAAATGTTGTCGATGAAGAGCAGCACGTCCTGGCCTTCGGAGTCGCGGAAGTGCTCGGCCACCGTGAGACCGGTGAGGCCGACGCGCAGGCGCGCGCCCGGCGGCTCGGTCATCTGTCCGTAGATCAGGGAGGCCTTCGAGTTCTCCCAATTATCGGGGTCGATGACGCCGGCTTCGGTCATCTCGAGCCACAGGTCGTTGCCCTCGCGGGTGCGCTCGCCGACCCCCGAGAAGACCGAGAAGCCGCCGTGCTGCAGGGCGACGTTGTTGATCAGCTCCATGATGATGACGGTCTTGCCGACCCCGGCGCCGCCGAACAGCCCGGTCTTGCCGCC
>DATIVB010000543.1:0-1602 GCA_035466375.1 Chondromyces sp. | reverse complement strand
TCATCTGCGCATCGACGTCGAGGTCGACCGGGGAGAGGTTCAGAACTCCTGGTCCTCGGGCCAGATGTGGCGCGGCATCGAGAAGATCCTCGAGGGCCGCGACCCGCGCGACGCGTGGATCTTCACGCAGCGCATCTGCGGCGTGTGCACCACCGTGCACGCCATCGCCTCGGTGCGGGCGGTCGAGAATGCCCTGGGCATCAATCCGCCGCTCAACGCGCAGCTGATCCGCAACCTGCTGATCTCGGCGCATGCCCTGCACGACCACATCGTCCACTTCTACCACCTGTCGGCGCTCGACTGGGTGGACGTGGTGTCGGCTCTCGACGGCAACCCGACCACCACCTCCAGGCTCGCCGAGTCGCTGTCGCCGTGGCCCGGCAACGGCGTCAAGGAGCTCACCGCGGTCAAAGAGAAGCTGGCGAGCTTTGTCTCCAATGGCCAGCTCGGCATCTTCACCAACGGCTACTGGGGCCACCCGGCCATGAAGCTGCCGCCGGACGTCAACCTGCTGGCGGTGGCGCACTACCTGCAGGCTCTCGAGGCGCAGAGGACCGCCAACAAGGTGGTGACCCTGCTCGGCTCCAAGACGCCCAATATCCAGAACCTCGCGGTAGGCGGCGTCGCCAACGCCATCAACCTCGACAACGAGGCCACCCTCAACATGGCCAGGCTGTACCGGATCAAGGAGGACCTGGAGACCGTCAAGACCTTCGTCGACCAGGTGTACTTCCTCGACGTCGCAGCGATCGGCGCCATGTACGCGCCGTGGCTCGGCTACGGCGCCGGCGTCACCAACTACCTCTCGGTTCCCGACATGCCGCTCAACCCCGAAGGCACCGAGTTCGGCATGCCGGGCGGCGTGATCATGAACAAGGACCTGGGCAGCTTCCGCGCCATCACGTCCTTCAACGACCCGCTCTTCCGGGACAACGTCGCCGAGTCGATCGCCCACTCCTGGTACGACGGCGATTGGCAGAAGCACCCGTGGGAGGAGGACACGGTCCCGGCCTACTCCGAGTTCGACCACGCCGGCCGCTACTCGTGGGTCAAGTCTCCGAGGTTCGAGGACCAACCCATGCAGGTTGGTCCGCTGGCGCAGGTCCTGGCAGCGCTCGCCGCCGGCGACGAGCTCACCACCAAGTTCGCGACCGAGTTCCTCCAGGTGGCGGGCTCGGTGGCGGGTGCGAACCTCACTCCGGCAGTGCTGCACTCCACGTTGGGACGTCATGCCGCCCGCGCCATCCGCGCCCGGGTGATCGCCCACCAGGCCCTCAGCCACTGGGAGGCGCTGGTCGCCAACATCGGATCGGGCGACACCGACATCTTCACCCCGTTCGAGTTCCCGAGGGGTGAGATCCAGGGCTTCGGCTTCCACGAGGCGCCGCGCGGCACCCTGTCCCACTGGTGCGTGATCGACGACGGCAAGATCAAGAACTACCAGTGCGTGGTGCCCTCGACCTGGAACGCCGGTCCGCGCGACGGCGCCGACCGCATGGGTCCGTACGAGGCCTCACTGGTGGGCAACCCGATCGCCGATCCGGAGCGCCCGCTGGAGGTGCTGCGAACCGTGCACTCCTTCGACCCGTGCCTGGCGTGTGC